>CAXMZV010000007.1:0-19696 GCA_964199985.1 Candidatus Ilumatobacter isfjordensis
TCCTCGCGGCGACAGGGCCACTGTTACGGCGACTACGACGTTGGCCACGACTGCTCGTCACGGTTGGTCTGATCGCATGGTTTGTCGCCCTGACGCGTTTCGAGCCGTCGATCGTGCGTGCCGGGTCGATGGCCGTACTGTCGGCGCTGGCCTATGCAACCGGTCGCGAACGCGCCCCGCTGCGGATCCTGTCGATGGCGGTGATCGGGCTGGTCTTGATCGACCCACTGATCGTTCGCTCGATCGGTTTCTGGTTGTCGGTGGGCGCAACGGCGGGAGTGAGCACGGTCGGACCGTGGTTGGGGCGCCGACTCGGTCGGCTTGGGTTCCTGGCGCTTCCGGTGGGGATCACCTTGGGCGCTCAGGTCGGTGTGGTGATTCCAAGCGTGCTCGTGTTCGGTCGGCTGCCGCTGGTGAGCGTTCCGGCCAACCTGCTGGCAGTCCCGGTGGCGGGCGCGGTGATGCTCTACGGGTTGCCTGCTGGACTGCTTGCAGGCTGGGTGCCCGTTCTTGCTCAGCCGCTGATGTTGCCCGCCCGCTTCGGAACGCGATGGGTCGACACCATTGCGATGCTGGGCGAACGCATCGAGCCCGCACCGCCCTGGCCCTGGGTCGGTTGGGGCGTCGTCGCAACGATCTGCGTCGTCGTTGTCGCAGTTGGGGCTCGACGCGGTAAGAATCAGGCTCTCCATGGCGACACATCTCCTGACCGGTGACGACGAATCGATTTTACGCACCGCTGTCAGCGACCTCGTCCATGAATTGGTCGGCGACGGCGACCGCTCGATGATGGTCGATGAATTCGACGGCGAGGAATACGAACTCCGGCTTGTCGTCGATGCAGCCCAGACGATGCCGTTCCTCACCGACAAGCGTGTGGTCATCGCACGGCAGGTCAGCCGATTCAACGCCGATGACCTCGTGCCGCTCTTGGCCTACGTCGACAACCCCCTCGACTCATCTGACCTCGTGCTCGTGGCTGGCGGGACGGGGCGACTGTCGAAGAAGCTCAGCGATGCGGTCAAGGCGTCCGGCAAGATCCACAACACCTCGCCTGGGCGTGACAAGCGAGGTTGGCTCGTGGATCAGGTCAGCGCGGCCGGTCTGAAGATGGATGGCGGAGCAACTGCACAGCTGGCCACGTGGCTTGGCGAAGACGCCGGCCGACTCGACGGCATCCTCGCAACGCTCAAGAGCACCTACGGAGCAGGCGAGAAGCTGTCGTTTGCACAGATCGAGCCATTCATTGGCGAGGCTGGGGGAGTGCCACCGTGGGATCTGACCGATGCGATCATGGTCGGCGACACCACGAAGGCGCTCAGCTTGCTCGGACGAATGGTCCACGCCGGTGGGCGGCATCCGCTCCAGGTGATGTCGATTCTGCACAACCACTACGCAGGCATCGCGAAGCTGGATGGCGTCGAAGCACGCAACGAAGACCAAGCCGCGGCGGCGACGGGTTTGAAGGGTTTCCCTGCGAAGAAGGCGCTGCAGAACTACACCAAGCTCGGCGGGGCGAACACCAAGCGGGCAATCGATTGGATCGCGCAGGCCGACCTCGATCTGCGCGGCGCCAAGGAGCTCGAACCCGAACTGGTGATGGAAGTGCTCGTCGCTCGGTTGAGCAAGCTGCGCTGAGCTGAAAACGACAAAAGCGCCGCACGATGGCGGCGCTCAGGTCGGAATGAGGAAGCTCAGTCGGCGGACTGGAGCTGCTTCATCAGGCGGCTCTTCTTGCGAGCAGCTGCGTTCTTGTGCATGACGCCCTTCTGGGCGGCCTTGTCGATGCGCTTGACTGCGAGGCGGAGTGCTTCGGTCTCGTCGTCAGTGCCAACGGCAGTCTGCGCGGCCTTCACACGGGTCTTGACCTCGGCGCGGACGGCCTTGTTGCGCTCAGCGCTCTTGGCGTTGGTGAGAATGCGCTTCTTCTGGCTCTTGATGTTTGCCATGTGCGTGATGCCTTTTTCTTCGATCTCGTCGGGCCACAGAGGGCAGCGCCGAACAGCCGTGAAACTCTACCGACCGGCATCGGAACCCCCAACGTCGCGTCTAGGCGATGTAGCCGGTCACATCGATGATGACATGGCTTGCAGCACCCGCCGGCCCGCCGGCAAACACCTTCAGTCGACGCTGTGCATCAAGGCTGACCAAGATGCCGTTGGCGAGTGTCAACCCACTTCTCGTCCAGTTGGTCGACGACGCCGACAGCTGGATTGCGTCGCCCGGTGCCGCCGCGAGGAAACCGTTGGAGACCGTTTGGGTGATCGTGAGATTGGCGAACACTGCCGTTGCGCCCGGTGGGACGGCATTGCTCGTGACGAGCGCTCCAGACTCGACATCGATGGCGTCTCGTGCCGCGACGACACGATTGGACCCCGATACGAACGACCCGTCGGCGAACCGGGAGTCGTAGATCCGAAACGGCTCGACCGGCACCGTGGACGGAGCGGTGAGTCGGCGCCACGAACCGGGGGTGCCTGCGTCAACGCACAACCAGAGGTGTTGTTGCTCATCGAGGTAGATCTCGCCTGGACCGTGGCTGCCGGCTGTCGTCATCGGCGCCGGACCGGTCGATTCGAGTTTGAGCGCTGCCCGCCCGCCGCCGAACGCCCCGCCGATGCCGGCCACCGCTTCGCCTCGAACGCCAGTGCCGTCGGGAGAATTCGCACGGCCCCACACTCCCGCCGTGGATCCCGACGCGCTGAGCGCCGATCCGTCAACGCCGCGGCCCTCGTCCGAGTTCGTGCTGCCAGCCACGCCCCACATCACGCCGGTGCTGGTCGAAGCCGTGGCGGCAAATGCGGTGCCGGTCGTGCCAGCCGAATTGATCACGGTTGTCCCAGTGGTCGAGTTCAGCGTGTCGGCCTCGATCACCTGCGGGGCTGCATGCGCTGACTCGTCGAGCATCGTCGCGGCAGCGAGTCCTGCGCCGATGGCAGTTACGCCCCGCCGGAGCAGGCGGCGCCGATCGTTGTTGGTGGCGTCGCGGTCGGCGAGATCGTTGGTGACTGTTGAGCTGGGCATGTCTCCAGCGTGAGCGTGTGCGACGTGAAGCGCCACCGTTCAGGGGCCCCACACCATGGCGGTGCCTGCGTCCCCTCTGTCCGAGCGTTGACCGCTCGCGGCATGTCGCTGAACTGGTCGACCGGTGCAGATAGCGTTGGGGCGGTCATGAACGGCACCCCCACATCGCTGACGCTGGACAAGATCCGGAACTTCTCGATCATCGCCCACATCGATCACGGCAAATCGACGCTGTCCGACCGCATCTTGGAGATCACCGGGGCGGTGCAGGCGCGCGACATGAAGGCGCAGTATCTCGACACGATGGACCTCGAACGCGAGCGTGGCATCACCATCAAGGCGCAGAACGTCCGGGTCCCGTGGAAGGGGCACACGTTCCACCTCATCGACACCCCGGGTCACGTCGACTTCGGTTACGAGGTGAGTCGCAGCCTGGCAGCCTGTGAAGGCGTCGTGCTTGTCGTCGATGCGGCGCAGGGCATCGAGGCACAGACCCTCGCCAACTGCTATCTGGCCCTCGAGAACGATCTCGAAATCGTGGCCGTGCTCAACAAGATCGACCTGCCCGCCGCCGACGTCGATCGCTACGCGGGTGAGATCGAGACTGTGCTCGGTATCCCGCGCGACGAGATCATCCCCATGTCCGCCAAGACCGGCGTCGGCGTGCCCGACCTGCTTGACGCCATCATCGAGCGCATTCCCGCTCCGCAGGGCGACCCGGACGCTCCGCTGCAAGGTCTGATCTTCGACTCCCAGTTCGACCAGTACCGCGGCGTCGTGTCATCGATCCGCATCATGAACGGCACGCTGCGGGCGAATACGAAAGTCGCGTTCATCAACGCCGGAGCGCAGCATGAGGCCCTTGAGATCGGTGCTCGCGAGCCAGCGATGACGCCCCGCCAAGAGCTCGGGCCCGGTGAGGTCGGCTATCTGATTGCCGGCATCAAGGAGGTGGGCGATGCCAAGTCGGGCGAAACGGTCACCACGGCACAACACGGCTCGACCGAGGCACTGCCTGGCTACCGCGAGCCCCTGCCGATGGTGTTCTCCGGTCTGTTCCCGATCGACGGTGACGACTTCGAGAACATGCGGGAGGCGCTCGGCAAACTCAAGCTCAACGACGCATCGATTACGTACACGCCCGAGTCGTCGGGCGCGCTCGGGTTCGGGTTCCGCTGTGGCTTCCTCGGCTTGCTCCACATGGAGATCGTGAAGGAACGCTTGGAGCGCGAGTTCGACCTCGCCCTGATCGCCACGGCGCCGAGCGTCGAATACCTCGTCACCAAGACGGACGGCACGCAGATCAAGGTGGACAACCCCGCTGACCTGCCCGAAGCCCAGAGCATCAACTACGTCGAAGAGCCGTTCTTCAGGCTCTCGATCATCACCCCCACCGAGTACACCGGCCCACTCATGGACCTCTGTCAGACCCGGCGCGGCGAGATGAAGAAGATGGAATATCTCTCGCCTGAGCGAATGGAACTCGTCTACGAGGTGCCGCTTGCTGAAGTGGTCGTCGACTTCTTTGACCAGATGAAGTCGCGGAGCAAGGGCTACGCGAGCCTCGACTACGAGCTTGCCGACTACCGCAAGAGCAACCTCGTGAAGGTCGATCTGCTCCTCAATGCGATCCCTGCCGATGCGTTCTCCACGATCGTTCACCGTGACAAGGCGTATGCCTACGGCAGCCGCATGTGCGAGAAGCTCAAAGAACTCATCCCGCGCCAGATGTTCGACGTGCCGATCCAGTCAGCGATTGGCGGCAAGATCATCAGTCGCGAGACGGTCAAGGCGAAGCGCAAGGACGTCACGGCGAAGTGCTACGGCGGCGACATCACGCGTAAGCGCAAGCTGCTCGAGAAGCAGAAAGAGGGCAAGAAGAAGATGAAGTCGATCGGTCGGGTCGAAGTGCCTGGCGACGTCTTCATCGACGCCCTCAAACTCGACGACTGACCGAGCTCTCAGCGCGTCGACTTCGTTGGAGTGTCGGCGTCGTGTACCGCTTCGAGGCGCTCAGCCGATCAGGATTCGAGGCCGCAGTTCGCTGCCACCCAACCCTCGATCTTTTCGCCTGACTCCTCGAGTTCATCGCCGGCCTTGACGAGGTCGGGGTCGTCTTCGTCGACCTCTTCACCGGCTTCGAACTTCTCGTTGAACTCGCCCAGCGTCTTGAACGCGTCGATCGCCGTGCTGAAGTCGTCCTTGAGATCGCTGGGCGCGAGCCCACGGAGGTCTTCGAGGCCCGCCACCAATTCGGCTTCATCCTCAACGAAGTTGTCAGTGTTGTCGAACTCCTCGTACATGGTGCAGAACGCTTCCGGGTCGTCGGTCGCGCTCCCGCTGTCGCTGCCGCCACAGGCAGTGAACGAGATCGAGGCGACCGCGAGGGCGCCGATCCACAGTGCGGTACGAGGTGAGTTGGCGATCATGGTGTCTCCTGAATGTTTGCGAAGACCGTGCGTCTTCACCAGCAAGCGTTGCACTGACACTCGCGCCGCCAGGTGATGGTTACGGAGAGAACGAATCCCGACCCGTCCAGGGTCGTACTCTGCTCGCCTGTCGTGCTATCGATGCACGTTGTGAGTTCGTTGCCAACTGATCCTCGTGATCCGTCGGCGTCCCGTTCATCACGCCGACCAGCGAGCGGTGCACCGGTCGAGCGGTCTCGATTCGGTGCCACCACGTTCCGGTCCTTGCAGTACCGGAACGTACGGCTCTTCTTCGGTGGGCTCCTCGTGTCGAACGTCGGCACCTGGATGCAGCTCACCGTGATGTCGCTCTTGGTGTTCCGCCTGACTGGTGAATCGACATCGGTGAGCATCAGCATCGGACTTCAGTTCCTCCCGATGCTGTTCCTTGGTGCGTGGGCAGGGTCGATCGCCGATGCACTCGACAAGCGCAAGATGGCGATCGTCACGCAGTCTGCAATGGCCGCGCAGGCGTTCACCATCGGTGTGCTCGACCTGACCGGAGTGATCAATCTGCCGGTGGTGTATGCGATGTCGCTGCTGCTCGGCATAGCGAATGCGTTCGACAACCCCGCCCGACGAAGCCTCGTCACCGAACTCGTGCCGCCCGAAGAGATCACCAACGCCACGTCGCTGAACACGGCGGTCATGACGTCGTCGCGCATCGTCGGTCCGGCGATCGGTGCGGTACTCGTCGGTGCCTTCGGCACGGGCGTGTGCTTTCTGCTGAATGGCGCCACGTTCTCCGCGATCATCTTCTCGCTGACGGCACTTCGCGTCAACGAGATGTATCCGTCGGCACCTCGGCCGCCGGGCGGGCAGCCGGTACGGGACGCGCTGCGGTTCATCGCCGGGCGGCGCAACCTCCTCATCCTGTTTGTGGTGCTGCTCGTCGTGTCGACGTTCGCGTTCAACCAGCAGGTGGTCTTCCCGCAACTCGCCGACCTGAAGTGGGGTGGTGATGACTCCTTCGGCTACGTGCTCGGGGTGATGTCGATCGGTTCGCTGACCGGTGCGCTCCTCACGGCACGCCTCCGCCACGTCAGCTTGCGCTGGTACTTCGGCAACGCGGTTCTGCTGTCGGTGACAGCGATCGGCATCGCCTGGGCGCCCAACATCTGGGTGGCATTCCTCTGGGCGGTACCTATGGGGCTCGGAGCATCAGGCTTCATCACTGCGGCGAACGCAATCATGCAGCAGGAGAGTCCCAGCGACATGCGCGGCCGCCTGATGGCACTCCAGGCGGTGGTGTTTCTCGGCTCGACGCCGATCGGCGGGCCCATTACGGGTGTGATCGCCGACCGGGTCAGCGTGGAGTGGGCGCTCGGTTACGGCAGCGTGATCAGCCTGGTCGCAGTTGCGAGCGCCGGTCTGTACTGGATGGCGGCGGCGCGGCGGGCTGAGACTGCTCCCGCGAGATGATCTCCGACAGCTGCCGAGTACGTGAGAATGTTGGACAATGAATCAGGGTCCGTCGGCGGGAAGTGAAACGAACTGGGCGGGCAACCACTCCTATGCCGGAACGATTCGACGGCCGCGAACCGTTGACGAAGCGGCGTCGATCGTTCGGGGGTCCCGGAGCATGCGCGGCATCGGGACGCGTCACTCGTTCACCGACATCGCGGATGCTGTTGATCTGATCGACCTGAGTGACATCGACCGACCGGCGGAGTTCGATGCCGACGCTCGGACGATCACCGTGGCCGGCGCGGCGACGTATGCGGATGTGGCGCGATCCCTGATGCCGCACGGTGCTGCACTGCGCAACCTTGCCTCGTTGCCGCACATCTCGGTCGCCGGCGCCATCGCATCGGCGACACATGGGTCCGGGGCGGCGCACGGGAACCTCGCCACATCGGTCGCCGGGCTCGAATTCATCGCATCGTCGGGCAAAATCATCAACGTCGATCGAGGGACGCCGGATTTCGACGGCATGGTGGTGTCGCTCGGGGCACTCGGATTGGTCACCGCAGTGACGCTCGATGTCGACTTCGACTACGAGATTTCGCAGCACGTGTACGACGACCTGCCGCTCGACCTCGCCGTGGAGCAACTCGGGATGGTCTTGAATGCGGCGTACAGCGTGAGCGTCTTCACGACCTACGCCGGCTCGCTGAGCGGACAGGTCGGGCAAGTGTGGCTCAAGCGCCGCACCGACGGGAGTGACCGATCGATGACGCCGGGCCCAACTTTTCTCGATGCTCCGGCTGCAGCGATGCAACACCATCCGGTCCCGGGTCACGATGCGACCTCGTGCACTCGTCAGCTGGGCGAGCCTGGGCTGTGGAGCGACCGGCTCCCTCACTTCAGGATGGGATTCACCCCGAGTTCTGGCAACGAAGTGCAGTCGGAATTCTTCGTCGAGTCCACCGATGGTCCAGCGGCGTTCGAAGCGCTCCGCCGAGTCTCTGCCGAGTTCGCTGATCGACTCATGGTGGGGGAGGTGCGAGCAGTTGCAGCCGACGAGATGTGGATGAGCCCGCAGTTCCGACGCGCATCAGTCGCCTTCCATTTCACGTGGTTTGGTGGGGACAACAACAGCGCTGTCCGGACCGTGCAGCAGGCACTCGAACCCTTTGCGCCGCGGCCGCATTGGGGCAAGTTCTTCCATGCCGACCAGTTCGATCCAGCGTCGGCGTATGAGATGTTTGACGACTTTGTCGACTTGGCCGCACGCCTCGACCCGCACGGAGTCTTCCGCAACACGTGGTGGCGTCGAGTCATCGACAGCTGAAAGCGACGCCGTGGAGGTCGACGCGGTAGAACCGCGTCGTGACCAAGCGCTCGCTCATGTGGTTCCGCCGAGATCTTCGGCTCGGCGACCTTCCAGCGCTGCTTGCGGCAGGATCCGACGGCCAGACCGTGGTGCCGCTGTTCGTCGTTGACCGGGCCTTCGCACACGCTGGTGCGCCGCGCCGGGCGCTGTTGCACGATATCCTCAGTGACCTCGACCAACAGATTCGAGAACGATTCGGGTCTCGTCTGCTGATCCGGTCTGGCGATCCCGCGGTCGAAGTCCCGGCCATTGCCGCCGAGTTCGATGTACAGACGGTGTACGTGAGCAGGGACTTTGCCCCGTACGGGCGCCAGCGGGACACGGCGGTCGCTGCAGCTTTGGCAGGTCAAGGGCGCTTGCTCAAAGGTGTTGGATCGCCCTACGCCGTCGACCCAGGCCGCGTGCTCAAGGGTGATGGCACGCCGTACAAGGTGTTCACGGCGTTCTCGAAGATCTGGCGGCAGACCGGTGTGGAGCCTCCTGCCCCGGACCCCGGTGACGACATGTGCTGGGCACCGACATCCGCACTCGATGAGCACTGTCACCCGCTCTTCGGCTGGCCGGATCCGGGCTGCGACCTGCCACCGGCTGGTGAGGCCGCGGCGCTTGAGCGCTGGGCATCGTTTCTCGATGCAGTGTCGGCCGCCGACGGCACGATGCGATCAGGCGTCGATGCCTACAACGACTTGCGCGATCAGCCGGCACTTGCTGGCACCAGTCAGTTGTCGCCTGACCTGAAGTGGGGAACTCTCCACCCGCGCACGCTGCTTGCCGACCTGGATCTGTCCGGCCCGAAGGACGACGGCGCCATAGTGTTCTCGAGCGAACTGGCGTGGCGTGACTTCTACGCCGACGTGCTGTTCACTCAGCCACACACCGCCTGGAAGAACCTCAACCCCCGGTTCGACGCGATGCCCGTCGACACCGGTGAGGCGGCCCGATGTCGCTTCGACCAATGGACTGCTGGTGAAACTGGTTTCGGCATCGTCGACGCAGGCATGCGACAACTGCTCGCGACCGGTTGGATGCACAACAGGGTCCGCATGATCGTGGCGAGCTTCCTCGTCAAGGATCTCCACCTGCCGTGGCAGTGGGGGGCGCGGTGGTTCATGCAGCACCTGCTCGACGGCGACCTTGCCTCGAACAACCATGGTTGGCAGTGGGCCGCGGGAACGGGCACCGATGCGGCGCCGTACTTCCGCGTCTTCAACCCCACGACTCAGCAACAGCGCTACGACCGTCGCGGCGAGTACGTCGACCGATGGGTGCACACCCCTGCCGAGCCGATGGTCGACCACGGTGCTGAACGTGAAGAAGCGCTCCGTCGACTGCGAACGCTGCGCGAGGCGTGAGCACTGATCCTGCTCATCGACGAGCGAAGTAGGATGGCCTTTGCCATGTTGGACGATCGAAAGACCGCCATTCTGGGTGCGGTGATCCAGGAGTACATCGCGACCGCGCAGCCGGTCGGGTCGACCCACATCGCGGACGCACCAAACATCAAGGTCTCCTCGGCGACCGTGCGCAATGAGATGAGCCAGCTCGAGTTCGAAGGCTTCCTCGTGCAGCCGCACACCTCGGCCGGGCGTATCCCGACCGACAAGGGTTACCGCTACTACGTCGACAACCTCACGACGCCGGGCCGCCTCGACAAGGCCACAACCCGCCAGGTCGGCGACTTCTTTTCTGCAGCACACGGTCGGCTCGAAGAGATGTTGCACCAGACCTCGAACCTGCTCGCAGACCTGACGAATAACGCGGCGGTGGTCGTTGGCCCGAAGGCGGAAGCCATTCCGATTCGCAGCGTGCAGATCGTCTCGCTGTCGTCGACCATCGCCACCGTTGTCGCCGTGTTCGCCAACGGCACGGTCGAGAACGTCAGCATCGAGATCGACGAGTCCGACGACGACGTCAGCCTCGCTGCGGCGTCTGCTCACTTGTCAGCAGGACTCTCGGGCTCGGTGCTCGGAGCGGTGGCGCAGGTCAATCCAACCGGCGATGCAGCCGTCGACCGTCTGGCTCAGGCCAGCCTCCGAGGCCTCTCACAACTGGGGACTGGCGACCAGGTGTTCACCGGTGGCGTCTCTGCGGTGGCAGATGCGTTCGATGCGGTTGAGGTCGTCCGATCGGTGCTGCACACCCTGGAGCAACAGTTCGTCGTGGTCTCGCTGGTCAGTGACATCGTGGCGCGCGGCATGTCGGTTGCCATCGGTCTCGAGCATGGTGTCGAGCCGCTGTCCGCCTGCTCGGTCGTGGTCGCTCCGGTCGTCGTCGATGGCGAGCATCTCGGGTCAGTTGGCGTCCTCGGACCGACCCGAATGAACTATCCCCAGGCGCTCGCCACGGTCGAAGTCGTCAGCGAGCAACTCGGTCACCGCATCGAAGAGGGCTGATGTCGAAGTAGGTGGCACAGGCGGTACAGCCGCCCGTCCGTCTCGCTCCGCACTTTTCACGGCATCATGTAGGGCGTCATGGCTGACTTCTACGAACTCCTGGGTGTACAGCGCGGCGCCAGCGCCGACGAGATCAAGAAGGCATACCGCAAGCGCGCCCGTGAGCTGCATCCCGATGCGAATCCGGACGATGCTGAAGCAGAAGCAAAGTTCAAAGAAGTTGCCCGCGCTTATCAGGTGCTGTCCGATGACCAGCAGCGTCAGCGCTACGACCAATTCGGCGAAGCCGGTGTCGGCGGAGGCTCTGGTGGCGGCCAGTCAGCTGAGGACATGTTCGGCGGCGGTGGCCTCGGTGACATCTTCGACGCGTTCTTCGGCGGCAGTGCAGGTGGGAGCCCGTTCGGCGGTGGAGGTCGACAGCGCGGTCCAAGTGGCCCGCCGCGAGGCCAAGATCTTGAGATCGTCGCGGACTTGACGCTCGAACAAGCAGTGTTCGGCGACCAGATCAGCGTCGAATTGAAGCTGCCGGTTCGGTGCGACGACTGCGATGGCAGTGGTGCCGGCGAAGGCACCAAGCCCGTCACCTGCAGCGACTGTGGCGGGTCGGGACAAGTCCAACGCGTCCGCCAGAGTCTGCTCGGCCAGATGGTCACCGCCAGTCCGTGCGGCCGGTGCGGCGGCATGGGCGAGGTCATCTCCACTCCCTGTTCGGCGTGCCGCGGGCAAGGTCGAGTCACCGTCGACAAGACCTATCAGGTCGACGTACCGGCCGGTGTCGACACGGGGTCGACGCTGCGGCTGACCGGTCGCGGTGCAGCCGGACCACGTGGCGGCGGCAACGGGGACCTGTATGTGCACCTGCGGGTGTCGCCGCATGAGCGGTACGTGCGTGACGGCAACGACCTGATCACCGACGTGGGTATCTCGATTGCACAGGCATCGCTCGGGACGTCGCTCAGTCTTGAGACCCTCGACGGCGACGAAGACCTCCTTGTTCCAGGGGGCACACAGCCGGGTCGCGAGTTCGTGCTGCGCCAACGCGGCGTTCCGCATCTCCAAGGCCGCGGGCGCGGCGACCTGATCGCTCGCATCCGCGTCGACGTGCCGACGAAGCTGAGCGACGACGAAGTTGCGTTGCTCACCTCGTATGCCGAAGGGCGTGGCGAAGTCGTCGGCAACGGCAAAGAGGGCTTGTTCTCGCGGATCAAGTCCGCGTTTTCCTGATCGGCTGAGTTTGTGACCGTTGACGAGGAGCGTCGGTCAGCCTCGACGCAGATCTTCGTCGCCAGTGATGTCCTCGACGTCGACGGCCCGATCAGCCTGGACAGCGACACCGAGCACCACCTGACACGAGTCTTGCGGCTGCGCGACGGCGAGCTCGTCAGTGTGAGCGACGGCGCCGGTCGGTGGCGGCTCGCAGCGGTGACCCAGGCAGGCAGTTCCCTCGCGCTCGAACCTGCCGGCGCGGTTGCAGTGACGCCGCGTACTCATCCTCCGCTGACTATTGCCACGGCCATTCCCAAGGGCGACCGTGTCGACTGGTTGGTTCAGAAGGCCGTCGAGATTGGCGTCGACACCGTGCAATTCCTCCACGCCGAACGTTCGGCGGTGCGGTGGAAGGTCGAGCGGGCTGCCAAACAGATCGACCGGTTGAACCGCATTGGACACGAGGCTGCTCGGCAGAGCCGCCGGGTCTGGCTGCCCGAGGTGCGCTCACCCGTGGCGGCGCTGGATGTGTTGTCGACCTCGCTCGTCGCTGAGCCGGGCGGACGCTGTGTCGCAGCCGGTGACACTTTCGTGTCGATTGGTCCAGAAGGTGGTTGGTCTCCAGCTGAGCTCGAAATTGCCGCTGACGTGGTGCAACTCGGTCCGAACGTTCTTCGGACCGAGACGGCGGTGCTCGTGGCGGCCGCACTCTGCGTGGCCAGCTACCACTGAGACGTGCAATCTCGGGCAAATCGCTCTAGAGTTAAGTGACTACATCAACACGCTCCGCGGCGGCGGGCGACGATTGCTGCAAGGCGGATATTTCATGGTGACTTTCGACGACGATGCTCCCTCGGCATACAGCCAGCAGGTTGGCGAGCGCCTGCGGGTGATCCGCAAGCAGAAGCGACTGTCGCTCCAGGAAGTCGAATCGCAGTCGACACAAGAATTCAAGGCGTCGGTACTCGGTGCCTACGAGCGTGGCGAGCGGGCACTGTCGGTGCCCCGCCTCGATCGTCTCGCGCAGTTCTACAACGTGCCAATCGAGCAGCTGCTCCCACGTGAGGTCACCGGCTTCGAAGCTGCCGCTATTGATTCGCCGACCAACAAGAAGCTCGCCATTGACGTGTCGAAGCTCGTACAACTGAGCGGCTCACCGTTTGAGATGCTCGCCCGCTACCTCCGCCTCATTCAGGTGCAGCGTCAAGACTTCAACGGCCGCGTCATCACCGTCCGCGGTGACGACACGCGTGCCATCGCTGCGATGCTCGACGTACCGGTCGATCAGGTCGCCGATCGACTCTCGGCGCTCGACTTGCTCTTCAAGCCGGTCTGATCGCACGCCCTCAAGTCGGCGGCACCGTCTTGGCCCCGGCGTACCCTGCCCTCATGGAGCAACAGGCACGCTGATGTTCGGCGTCTACCTCCACATCCCGTTCTGCTCGTCGAAGTGCGACTATTGCGCGTTCGCCACATGGACCGACCGCCATCACCTCGTCGACGTGTATCTCGACGCGCTCCGAGTCGAGATCGGTCGCGCCGTG
The DNA here is from genome assembly GCA_964199985.1 of Candidatus Ilumatobacter isfjordensis. Classification (GTDB taxonomy): domain Bacteria; phylum Actinomycetota; class Acidimicrobiia; order Acidimicrobiales; family Ilumatobacteraceae; genus Ilumatobacter_A; species Ilumatobacter_A isfjordensis. The sequence goes on from CAXMZV010000007.1 coordinate 13,412, forward strand.
GAGGATGGCATGCCGGTGGCTGACACGATCTTCGTCGGCGGTGGCACGCCCACGCTGGTTCCGCCGGACGCCCTCGCTGCCGTTATCCAGACCGTCCCGCGCACCATTGATGCAGAGGTCACGGTCGAGTGCAACCCAGACGACGTCGACACTCAGATGTTGCGCTCGTTTGTCGATGGCGGAGTGAACCGGGTGAGCATCGGGGTCCAGTCGATGTCCGCACACGTGCTCACAGCTCTCGGTCGGACCCACGATCGAGACAATGTCGCCCGGACAGTCGCGGCCGTTCGGGACGTGGGCCTGCCGACGTTCAATCTCGACCTCATCTATGGGGCGGCCGGCGAGTCGATGGCCGACTGGGAGGAGACGGTCGCTGGTGCGCTTGCGCTGGACCCGCCGCACGTGTCGGCATATGGACTCACGGTCGAGGCCGGAACGCCACTTGCTGCTCATCCGGATCGCCACCCAGATGACGACGACCAAGCGGACAAGTACGAGTTCGCGGACGGGCACCTGACTGAGGCGGGGTTGGCCAACTACGAGGTGTCGAACTGGGCCGTGCCGGGGCACGAATCACGACACAACTTCCTGTACTGGCGTCAACAGAACTACCGCGGGTTCGGCTGCGCCGCCCATTCGCACGCCGACGGCCGCCGCTGGTGGAACATTCGCACGCCCGACCGCTACATCGACGCGGTGCAGGCCGGGGCATCGGTCGAAGCCGCGTCGGAGACCCTCGATACAGATCAACGTCGATCCGAAGGCCAGCAGTTGACGCTGCGCACGCGTGACGGTGTCGAGCGTTCAGCCTTCGATGAGGCAACGCTCGAGTTGGTGGGCGACATGGTCGTCGAGCATCCGACCGAACCTGAGCGCGTGGTGCTCACTCGATCCGGTCGGTTGATGGCGAACGACATTTCGGTTCGCCTGCGCGACTGAATTGGTGAGGGATGGGTCAGGCGTCGGAGCCCGAATCGGGCTTCGGCGGTCGGTAGAAGAAGGCGAGCAGTCCACCTGCAGCCACCAGGCCGCCACCACCAGCGATGGCGAGTCCGACGAACCCGTCGAGGTCGTCGTCGATCCCGAGTGCGGCGTCGAGCGACCAGCCGCCGGGCCCGAGCAGGGCAATCGTCAGGGCGATCACGCCGAGGATGAACACGTACTCCCAGCCTTCGTCGAGAATGAAGAATCCCTTCTCGGCATGCACGGTGACCGCGGCGACCGCCATGAGGCCCACGAAGCCCAAGCAGGCGAACGAGGTGAGGAGGCCGGCGGCGAGAAAGAGGCCAGCGAGCACCTCTCCGAATGCGGCGAAACGGGCGTGCATCTTGCCCGGGCGCATCCCCATGCTGTCGAACCATCCGGCCACGCCATCCAGTCCGCCCTTGATCTTGTTGGCACCGTGCGCCGCCATCGTGAGGCCAGCAGCGACGCGGAGAAGAGCGAGGGCGAGGTCGAATTCGGTCACGCTCGCCAACGTAGCCCCGCGCCACCGTCCCGAATCGAAAGCTGGCAGCCCGGGTGGGGAGCGGGTGCGCAAGTGGTATTCTGTCGTCCGCTACGGGCGTGTAGCTCAGTTGGTTAGAGCGCTACCATGACACGGTAGAGGTCCCGGGTTCGAGTCCCGTCATGCCCACCAGAACGACCAGTTCGGCCCGGAACACCAGTGGTGTTGCGGGCCGTCGTCGTTTTCAGCCAGCGCTTCTGAGCTCCGCTTGCCCGCTGTTCGGCACCATGGAACGAATACGCTGGCGTCGGTCATGGAGCAGTTCCGTCCGCCACATGAGGTGCAGCGCGATACCGAACTCGCGCTCGCCCTCCGTGACGGTGACGAGGAAGCTGTTCGCACTCTGTACGAACGGTTCGGCGGGCTTGTGTTCACGGTCGCGCACCGAATACTGCACGACCGGCAGCGCTCGGAAGACGTCACGCAGCACGTGTTTCTCCAGGCGTGGCGCAACGCCGATCAGTTCGAAGCGGGTCGAGACTTCGCGCCCTGGCTGGCCACGATTGCTCGCCGGGCGGCGATTGACGTGCTCCGCAAGGAGCAGCGCCGTCCTGCTGGGGCACTCGATCATGCCGATCCGTCCGACGGCGCCCTGGTCACGCTGCCGCCGAGCGCCGAGCAGATCGAAGCCGTGTGGGGCGTGCGAGCAGCGATCGACAGTCTCGAGTCCGACGAACGTGAGATCGTTCGGTTGCAGCACCTGGAGGGGCACACGCACAGCGAGATCGCCGAGAAGCTCGGCGTCGCCGTCGGCACGGTGAAGTCCCGTTCGCATCGTGCGCATCGACGTCTGGCCACGCGACTTGGCCACCTCCGACAGGACGCCGACCAATGATGCAGCGTTCAGCAGCTCAACACCGCGAACCGTTTGGCGATTCGAGACGTAGTGATGATCAGGACATGACCCTCCAGAACCGAGCAGGGCGATGAACGACACCAATAACTCAGACGACCTCGACCTTGACCTTGACCTTGACCTGGATGGTGTTGACGAGGCGCTTGGTGCCGACATTGCTGCGTTGCTGGCCGACTCGTCGACATGGGTCGAGCCCGCACCGGAACTCGCTGACCGTGTCGTCGCTGCCGTGCGCAGCGAGTCCACGCTCGGCGCCCCGGACTCGATGTCCAGCACGGTGTCAGCCGCTGACGCCCGTCGTCGTACGTGGGTCGGCCCAGCGTTGCTCGGTGCAGCGGCAGCGATCACCTTCCTGTTCGGCGGCATCGTCGTGCTCAGTGCGCTCGGCGGTGCCGACACCGGCTCCGACACGTTCTCGGCCGAGCTCACCTCGACCGGACTGCTTCCCGACGTCGGCGGTGACATCGACGTCACCTCGTTCGACTCCGGGCTCCGGATCGATCTCGAAGCACCGGGACTGCCGCGGCGCGACGACGGCAAGTTCTACGAAGGCTGGGTCCGCACCGCTGATGGCGACCTGTTCCCCGTCGGAACGTTCCACGACGGCAGCAACGTCACGCTGTGGGCGGGCGTCGAACTCGATCGGATCGAACTCTTCACGATCACGCTCGAAGAAGCGGCCGGTGGAAATGATGCCAGACAGGGCACTTCAGGTGAGGTCGTGCTGCGGACCGAGATCCAGCCCTGATCTCAGGAGCCGGTGAGTCCGGCGCGCAACGCATCCGCGACCGCTGCTGCTCCAACCGCCCCCATCAACACCGTGTAGTGGTTGGTACCGGGCACGGTCGTCCACCGATGTTTGCTGGCCTCGGCCATGGCCTTTTCCGAGATCAGTGCCGGAGGTGTCCCCATCAATCCGTTCGGTGCACGAACGATTCGCGTCGCAGTCGTTCGGCGGCTCAGCAGTGAGCGCACATCGGCGTCGGCGAATAGGTCGCGGCCATCGATGCGCACAGCGGTCTCGTTCACTGCGGTGCGGAACCCACCGTCGACTTCGATCAGATCGGCGAGCAGATCTCGCTCGAGGTCGATGCTGATGCCGTCGGCGAACGCTGGGTGGGCTGACCACATCGAGAAGTACGACGTGCGATCGGCCCACACCTTGTGGAGCCGCTCGATTGCAGGGCCGAGGGTGGCGTCGAGGACCTCATCGACGTCGGCATTTTCTGCGAGTGGCAGCGGTGTGCCACCGTCGACCAGTACGACCTTGGTGACGACGTTCCAATGCCGTTCGGCGACCATCAGCGCGACGTATGCGCCCATCGAGTGGCCCGCCACGAGACAGGGTCCCCCGACTGCGTCGATCACAAGTGACACGTCCTCGGCATGCTGGGCGATCCCGAATGGACCGGGCGCCTCGTAGCTCCGGCCGCGACCGCGCAGATCGAGGGCGATGAGGTTTGCGCCGCCCGACAAGTGGTGGGCGACAGGGTCCCACGACCATGCGCTTGAGGTGATGCCGTGGACAGCGATGATCGTCGGGGCGCCCTCGATGCCTGGCCAGCGGAGTGCGCCGAGTTCGGCGTCGCCGACATCAAAGGTGAGGAACTCTGGGCGTCGCGACATCACCAGCTCAGCTGCGCGGTTCGCGAGGTAAGCCGAGCACACGCTCGCCCAAGATGTTGCGCATGATGTTCGAGGTGCCGCCCATGATCGTGTAGCCCGGACCGTAGGCGAGGCCTTGGGTCACGTCGTCCCACAACAGTGCGTCGGCGCCGAAGATGCGTGCCACGAAATCAGCGACGCGTTGTTCATGTTCGGTGCAGAAGCACTTGGTCGCGGCAGAGAATCCCTTGGGAGCCTGACGAAGGGTCTCGCGCGTCACCAAGATGCGTCCGAGGCGATAGCCAATCTCGAGCTGTGCGATCTCCTGGCGGACCTTGGCATCGGTCGTGTCAGCGCGCTCGACCGCCATGTCGAAGAGCGCCTTGTTCGACACAAGCCGATCGATGCCACCGCGCTCGTGCTCGAGCTGCGTCATCGTCTGCTTGAAGGCCGCACCCTCGACACCGACGAGGTTTTCGACGGGCACCCGGGCGTCGGTGAAGAACACCTCACAGAAGTGTTCGTTGGTCGTCATGTCCTTGATGCGACGGATCTCGATACCCGGTGTGTCCATCGGGACAATGACTTCGGAGATACCGCGGTGAGGTGGGCCGTCAGAGGTCGTCCGGCAGATGAGATAGCAGTAGTCGGCGTCGGCAGCGAAGCTGGTCCAGATCTTCTGGCCATTGACGACGAAGTGGTCGCCGTCGCGCACCGCTGTGGTGGTGAGCGAAGCGAGGTCTGACCCCGAGTCAGGCTCGGACATGCCGATGCACCAGGTGACCTCGCCGGCGAGCATTGGCGGCAAGAACTCAGCCTGCTGGTCAGCCGTTCCGTACGTGATTAGCGACGGGCCCATCTGTCGGTCGGCGAACCACATTGACGCGATCGGCGCGCCGGCCGCAATCATCTCTTCGCCCACGATCAGCCGGTTGATCGCGGGCTGGCCACCGCCGCCGAATTCGGTGGGCCAGGTCATACCAATCCAGCCGTTGGCCGCCATTTCCTTGGCGAACTCCTTGGAGTAGCCGTTCATCCACGAATCGTTGTGCCGCCCGTACTTGGCAACACCGACGGCAGCCACCTCGCGGGCGTGTGCCCGCAATTCGAGTTGTTCCGGGGTCCAGTCGAAGTCCATTGCGGGCCAGCGTAGATGCCGGTCGTGCGTGTCGCTTCAACGAGCGTGCTGATCGTGCCCGGTCGTGGCACGGGGCAGTCCGCCGAGAGAGGGATTCGTTCCCGATGGGCTGGGAAGGCGCGTGAAAATCGTGGTAGACAAGTGAAAGACAAGTGTCCAGTCGTCTGCTGCCTGCAGCCACTGCCCGGAGAAGGATCCCACATTGAGCAATTCGAAGATCATCTACACGTTCACGGACGAAGCGCCTGCGCTCGCGACCTACTCGCTGCTGCCGGTCATCGAGGCGTTTGCTGGTGCGGCAGACGTCGGCATCGAGACGCGTGACATCTCCCTCGCAGCGCGAATCCTGGCTGCCTTCGCGGACCGGATGACCGACGAACAGCGCGTCCCCGATGCGTTGGCGGAATTGGGCGAGATGGCCTTGGCCCCCGAAGCGAACATCATCAAGCTGCCGAACATCTCGGCCTCGGTGCCGCAACTCAAGGCTGCCGTCGCCGAGCTGCAGGCGCAGGGTTACGACCTGCCCGAGTACCCCGACGAGGCGCAGACCGATGACGAGAAGGCAATCAAAGCCGCCTACGGCTCGGCGATGGGCTCGGCCGTCAACCCAGTGCTCCGCCAGGGCAACTCGGACCGCCGTGCTCCGAAGGCCGTCAAGGACTACGCGAAGGCCAACCCGCACTCGATGGGCGCCTGGTCGAGCGACTCGGAGAGCCACGTCTCCACGATGTCGATCGGTGACTTCGCCCACAACGAACAGTCGGTCACGATGCCTGCAGCCGGTGCTCTCCGCATCGAGCATGTGGCTGCCGACGGTTCGGTGTCGGTCCTGAAGGAATCGATTCCCGTGCTGGCCGACGAGGTCATCGACTCCACCGTGATGAGCGTCGAGGCGCTGCATGCGTTCCTCGCCGAACAGATCGCCGATGCGAAGGCGAAGGGCGTGTTGTTCTCACTCCACCTGAAGGCAACGATGATGAAGGTTTCGGACCCCATCATCTTCGGCCATGCAGTCAGGGCCTACTTCGCCGACGTGTTCGCCAAGCACGGCGACGCGCTTGGCGAAGCCGGCGCCAACCCGAACAATGGTCTCGGCAATGTCATCTCGTCGCTGTCGAACCTGCCCGCCGACAAGCAGGCCGAGATCGAAGCCGACATCGCCGCCGCACTCGAGACGGG
>CAXMZV010000008.1:0-19613 GCA_964199985.1 Candidatus Ilumatobacter isfjordensis
TCCCACCAGAAGTTCATTGCGCAAAACGATCTTCCGTTCACCTTGCTGTGCGACCCGGAAAAGAAAGTTATGACGCAATACGAGGCCTTCGGTGAGAAGAAAATGTACGGCAAGGTCGCCAGTGACCATGAGCACCTTGCCGAGCAGCTCAGGAGCAACCTCGGCCGCATCGCGAGCGAACCACGCTCTGCCGAGCGACTGCGCCATGTCAGGTACTCAGCCGAATGACGCGAAGTCCCGGATCGCTGTCATCTCATCGACGAGCATTGTGCGATACGACGCCACCTGCTCGTCACGTGCAGCCGGCCCGGCGGCGCCGCGCGAGGTCCGCATCAGAACACCCACGCCCGGGCGGACGAGTGCTGCTGCGTCTGGCCCGAGCACGGGATCTGCAGCGACCAGTTCGGCCAACCCGCCCTTGCCAGCGAGACACGCTTGCACGTGGGCACCCACGACGGCATGCGCTTCTCGGAACGGCATGCCACCACGAACGAGAAACTCGGCGAGATCAGTCGCGGCCATGGTCTCCTCGTCGGCGGCAGCAGCCATTGCGTCGGTGTTGAACGTCGCCGTGGCGATCATGCCGGTCAATGCCGCGACCGCCAGCGTGACTTGTTCGACCGAGTCGAACAGCGGCTCTTTGTCTTCCTGCAGATCACGGTTGTACGCCATCGGCAGCCCCTTCAGGGTGGCCAGCAGCCCGGTCAGGTTTCCGATCAAACGGCCGCTCTTGCCGCGAGCAAGTTCGGCGATGTCAGGGTTCTTCTTCTGCGGCAACATCGATGATCCGGTGGCATACCCGTCGTCGAGCCGAGCGAAGCCGAACTCCCCTGAGGTCCAGAGCACCCACTCTTCGCCGATGCGCGACAGGTGGATACCGATCAAGGCGAGATCGAACACGGCCTCGGCCACGAAGTCGCGATCGCTCACCGCGTCGAGGCTGTTGTCGAATGCCTTGGCGAAGCCGAGGTCTGCAGCGTTGCCAACAGGGTCGATCGGAAGCGAGGACCCGGCGAGCGCTCCAGCGCCCAGCGGCGACACGTCGAGGCGATGCAGCGTGTCGATCAGACGGCTGACGTCACGTCCGAGCGCCCAACCGTGCGCCATCAGGTGGTGCGACAGCAGCACGGGTTGAGCGCGCTGCAGATGGGTGTATCCGGGCAAGTAGGCGTCGCCGGCTTCGAGTGCCTGATCGAGCAGTGCCTCCTGCATCTCGACGAGGCGAATGGCGACGTCTTTCAGTTCACGTTTGCACCAGAGCCGGAAGGCAGTGGCGACTTGGTCGTTTCGGCTGCGTGCGGTGTGGAGCTTGCCGCCGGCCGGGCCGGCGATCTCGGTGACTCGACGTTCGATGGCGGTGTGGATGTCCTCATCGCTGTCGACGAATTCGAAGCCACCGCCGTCCATCTCGTCAGCGACCTGGTCGAGGGCGCGCAAGATCTCATTGCGCTCGTCCTCGGTCAGCAGCCCGACGCGTGCGAGTCCCCGAACATGGCCCTTCGAACCGGCAATGTCGTCGCGCCACATCCGCTGGTCATAGGAAAGACTGACCGTGTAGGCGAGTAGCGATTCCGACGGCCCGCCCGTGAAGCGACCGTGCCACAGCGTTTTGGCCTGTGCCGGCAGGTGGGCGTTGCGCGCAAATTCATGTTCGTCATCGAGGTCCATAGAGGCCTTTCCCCGTGTTGCTCACCGTCGACTCAGTCGAGTCCGGCGAAGTCTTTCAAGTCGTTGCAGAGATCGGTGCCGTCAGCAGTGACCGAGATGCACATCAGGGTGTCATCACCAGCCACGGTGCCAAGCAAGCCGTCGGGTCGGCTGCGGTCGAGCGCGGAGGCCACGACGTGCGCACACCCAGGCGGGGTCCGCAGCACGACGATGTTGCCGGACACCGCCACTTCGGCGACCCACTCGCCCATCACCCGGCGAAGCTGGTCGACCGGTGCAATCCGATCGGGGGCGAACTCAGGAATGGCATACACGGTGTTTCCTCCGGGGACTCTGACCTTGACCGCACCGATGTCATCGAGGTCGCGTGACACGGTGGCCTGCGTGGCGTCGATGCCCTCCGCTGCGAGCAAGTCGATCAATTCGGGTTGGCTCGTGACCCCGTGGTCGCCGACAAGACGCACGATCAAAGTCTGACGTTGCACCTTGCTGGTCATGACTCGACTCCCATGAGAAACGCAAGTGCACCGCGTGCCGCGTGCATCCGGTTGTGGCCCTGCTGGAAGACCACCGAGCGGGGACCGTCGATGACCGATGCCGTGACTTCGAAGCCTCGGTACGCGGGAAGGCAGTGCATGAAAATCGCCCCTGGGGCGGCTGCATCCATCATGTTGTCATCGACCGTGAAGCCTTCGAACTTCTGACGCTTGGCTTCCTTGTCTTCTTCCTCACCCATCGACACCCAGGTGTCGGTGTGCACCGCATCGGCTCCGACGACCATCTCGATCGGTCGGTTGCCCTGCTCGACCGATTCGGCGCCGAGCAGCAGGATGCGTTCGATCTCGGCGTCATCCGCTTCGAAGCCCACGGGACAGGCGAGACGGATGTGCATCCCAAGTCGGGCCGAGATCTCGGCCAGCGATCGAGCGACGTTGTTGTAGTCGCCCACGTACGCGACTGTCTTGCCGGCGAGATCGCCGATGTGTTGCCGCATCGTCAGCGCATCGGCGAAGGCCTGCAGCGGATGGGAGTGATCGCTGAGCATGTTGACGACGGGCACCGTCGCGACATCTGCGAGTCGAGTCACGGTCGAGTGGTCGTAGACCCGGGCCGCGATGAGCGAATGAAAACCCTCCATGATCCGCGCCACGTCTTCCACCGGTTCGCGGGTGTCGAAGCCAACTTCTTCGCCTCGCGTGAACACGGGGTGCCCACCGAGCTGGACAACCGCCATCTCCATCGAGTGTCGGGTCCGCGCCGACGGCTTTTCGAAGATCAGCGCGGCACCCTTGCCGGCGAGCGGCCGCGGTAAATCTGCGAGCGGGACGTCGGCAAGATCAAGCATCGCAGTGACTTCTTCGGCACTGAAGTCCGCAACATCGATGAGGTGACGGGTCATGACCCGGCAGCGATCTGCTTGGCGAACGCCCGACCCATCATCGCGATGGCCTCCGCAACCTCAGCGTCGCTGATGTTCAACGGGGGGATCAGACGAATGGTGCTGGGGTTCACGGCGTTCACGATGAGTCCTGCGTCGAGGAGGTCGGAATACGCGACCCGCGCATCGATTCCATCGGCAAGTTCCACACCGAGCATGAGCCCGTGTCCGCGCACACCGGCAACCCCGTCGAGTTCGAGGAGGGCAGCAGCGAGCTTCTTTCCCGTGGCCGCTGCGAGCGCAGGTGCGTCGATGCGGACCATCTCGTCGATCGTGGCGTTGACCGCTGCCGTGGCGATGGCGGTTCCCGAGTAGGTACTTCCGTGATCACCGGGTTCGAACACGGCAGCGACGTCGGTCCTCGCCCAGCAGGCGCCGACGGGCATGCCATTGCCCATCGCCTTGGCCAGGGTGACCACATCGGGGCTGACACCTGCGTGCTCAAAGCCGAACCACCTGCCGGTACGGGCAAAGCCGGTCTGGATCTCGTCGACCATCATCAGCGCGCCGGTCTCGTCACACAGCTCACGAATCCCCTGCAGGTATTCGGTCGTGGCGGGGTTGACGCCGCCCTCGCCCTGCACCGGCTCGATGAGTACCGCCGCAACCGAGCCGTCGACGGCGGCGCGCATTGCGTCGAGGTCTCCCCAGGCGACGTGCTTGAACCCGTCGGGCATCGGGAAGAACGGCTCGTGTTTCGTCGGCTGCCCCGTGGCTGCAAGCGATGCAAGGGTGCGACCGTGGAAGCTGCCCAGCGCACTGACCACGGTGTGTCTGCCTCGGCCTCCGTGTTTCCGGGCGAGCTTCAGTGCGCACTCGTTGGATTCAGCACCTGAATTCGTGAAAAACACCTGGCCCGAGTGGCCCGTCGCGTCATGCAGGAGGCGGTTGATCTTGACCGCCGCCTCGGTTGCGACCGGGTTGGCGAAGAAGTTCGAGACGTGCAGCAGCTGCGTGGCCTGCTCGCTGATCGCCTGCGCGACTGCTGGATGACTGTGGCCAAGCGAGGTCACGGCAATGCCTGCGAGGAAGTCGAGGTAGCGCTTGCCGTTCGAGTCCCAGAGCTCGGTGCCGCTACCCCGCTCGAACATGATTGCGGGCGGGCCGAAGACCGGCATGAACGGACAGCTCTCTGCGCCCGGCGTGTCGAAGTCGTGACTCATCAGTGTGTTCCTGCCTGTTCGATTCCTGTGTTTTCGATCATGGTTCCGATGCCGTCATCGGTGAACAGCTCGAGGAGTAATACGTGCGCAACGCGGCCGTCGAGAATGTGCCCGCCGTTGACGCCGTTGCGCACGGCATGCGTGCAACTGCCGATCTTCGGAATCATCCCGCCCGCGATGATGCCGTCGCCGACCAACGCATCGAGCTCGTCGGCGGTGGTCCGGCGAATCAACGTGGCCGCGTCCGCGACGTCACGACGCAGCCCTTCGATGTCGGTGAGATAGATCAGCTTCTCGGCACCGAGCGCTTCGGCGATCGCCCCGGCAGCTGTGTCGGCGTTGATGTTGTATGCCTGACCGGTCTCGTCGCTGCCGATCGTTGCGATGACCGGAATGAATTCGTCATCGAGCAGGCCGTTGATGACCTCGGGATTGATTTGAGTGACGTCGCCGACGAAGCCCAGTTCCGGGTCGCGCGCTTGTGCCCGAATGAGGCCACCGTCGACGCCGCTGACACCAACGGCATAGTTGCCGTGCACGTTGATAGCGGCGACGAGTTGCGGGTTGACCTGCCCTTTGAGCACCATGCGAGCGATCTCGACGGTCTCGGCATCGGTGACCCGCAGCCCGTTCACGAACTCAGACTTTTTCCCCAGTCGCTCCATCAAGGCAGAGATCTGCGGGCCACCGCCATGCACCACAACGGGACGCATCCCGACCAGGCGCATCAGCACGATGTCCTCGGCGAACAACGTGAGGGGATCATGACCCTCGGTGCCGGCCAAGGCGTTGCCGCCGTACTTGACGACGATGGTCTTGCCGGCGAAGCGACGGATGTACGGCAGTGCCTCGACCAGCGTGGAGGCTCGCAGCCCAGCGTGGTCGATGACTGGTTCACTGACGGTGCTCACGGCGCGACTCCGACCGTGGCCAGGCCAGCGCCTTCGTCCAACCCGAGCGCCACGTTGGCCGCTTGGACTGCGCCGCCCGATGCGCCCTTCGTGAGGTTGTCGATGGCACACATCGCGAGCACGGTGCCCGTCCGTTCGTCGAAGCGCGCCGAGACGTGGGCGGCATTCGATCCCATGACCGACTTGGTCTGCGGCGGGCCGTCGATGACCGCAACAAACGGTTCGTCGGCGTAGAACTCCCGCATCGCCTCCATCACGGTGTCAGCCGACGCTGCAGCGGTCGCTGACCCCGTGCAGGTGGCGAGGATGCCGCGGCTCATGGGGACGTGATGGGGCGTGAACAACACTTGCGCGCCGATCTCCTGCTCGATCTCGGGGGTGTGGCGATGATTGAGCAGGCCGTATGCCCGCGTGTTCGAGTCGATGCTGGTGAACATGTTGACGTCAGTGGCCGCTCGACCTGCGCCGGTGATCCCGGTGAGCGAATTCACCGCGATGCCCGTCGTGGCGATCAGCCCGGCATCGACCAGCGGCTTCAGCGCCAGCGCTGCTGCTGTGACGTGGCAGCCGGGTGTGGCGATGAGCTGCGCTCCTTTCAGGTCGATCCGATGAAACTCGGGAAGGCCGTAGACCGCGTCAGCAAGCATGTCGGGTTGTGTGTGCTCGAAGCCATAGAACCTTGGGTACTGCCTCGTGTCCTGGAGGCGGTAGGCCGCAGACAGATCGACCACACAACCGACCTTGCCGACCATCTGCGGAGCGAGTTCCATCGACGCAGCGTGTGGCAGCCCGAGAATGACGAGGTCGAGGCCATCGATCGCCGCCGGGTCGAACGACTCGAACACCAAATTCGGGTAGCCGACTTCGAGCGATGGGTACACATCAGCAGCTCGGCGGCCTGCCATCGAGTCACCGGTGGCCAGGCGCACGTCGAAGTAGGGGTGCTGCGCAGCGATGCGGAGCAGTTCTGCGCCGGTGAACCCCGACGCGCCGATGATGCCGACGTTGATCTTCGTCATTGGATGATCATACAAACTACTGCATGATCATGCAACGCCTCGACCCAGCTTCCACCCGTTTGCGTGCACACTGATGTACACGGCGCGTGCAGTCTCGTGACCGCAAACGGGACTGGGTGTCGTCGCGAGTTTCGAGTCGTCGTGTCCGGCAGACTGTAGGTGTGTTTCCGATCACGCCAGCCACGAAGGGTCGGCTTCTCCTGGCCACTCCGCCGCTGGACGATCCGAACTTCGATCGCACGGTGATCTACGTCCTCGAACACCATGACGATGGCGCCGTCGGCGTGGTCATCAATCGGCCCAGCGACGAAGCGCTCGACGAGCCGCTCGACCGGTGGATCGACCTGCAGACCGCTCCGAGTTCGGTGTTTGAGGGTGGACCGGTCGAAGACACGGCGCTGATCGCGCTCGCCGCTGCCAAGAACCCGGATGTCGAAGACGAAGCTCTGACGCCGATCGTGGGTTCCATTGCCTCCGCCGACCTGACCGCCGATCCGGCGCTCGTTGCCGCCGTCGTCAACGAAGTGCGAGTCTTTCGTGGCTACGCCGGCTGGGGCCCAGGTCAGCTCGAAGGTGAAATCGATGCTGGCGCCTGGCTTGTGCTCGACGCCCAGACCCGTGACGTGTTCACCAACTCGCCTGACGAGCTCTGGCGCGATGTGCTGCGCCGCCAGCCGGGCCGCCTGGCCTGGCTCGCCAACGCACCCGACGACCTCAGCATGAACTGATGTCAGCCGACGACGCTCGGACGGAACTGGTCACGCTGCGCTGAATCAGCGGACCGTGAGTGCGTCGATGGCGTCCTGTGCCCGCTCAACCGGCACGAGGATGTGGTCGTGGTGATATCCGGCGAGGACGTTGCACGGGATGCCGACCTCGCCAAGTGTCTTCGCGAACGCTGCCGTCAGGCCGACTGCTTCCAGGCTCGACTGGACCGTCAGTGAGAGCCACGCCATTTCGAGTTCGACCGGCAGGCCAGCGCGCTCTGCGGCTTCGACCGGCAGTACCAGAGTCGTGAGTTCGCCTTCAGTGACCATGCCGTGGGCTGCGGCCAGCAGGCCGGGCGTCGGGACCTTGACCGCCACGAACGCGAAGACCCCGGGGCGCCGCTCCACGCGCAGCGTCGCCAGCATCTTGTCAAGATCGGTCTCACCAAGGGCAGCCATTGCGTCAGCATCGCAGTTCTGCACCCAGCTTGGTGGTCGCCCAGGGGTCGCTGCAACGCCTCAAGCACCTCGATCGACATCCGGTCCGGACGTTTTTCGGCGACGAACAGATGGCCTCCGGGCGGATCAACTCCGGGATCGTCGCGGTTCCGACAGCGCGTTCGGTACGCCCTCGCGGCAGGGCGCCAGCCGGCCTCACTGCCCATCAACCTCGCAGTACGGCACCCAACTTGGTGGTTGCGGCCTCAACACCTCTGCGCACGTCGGCGATGTCGCTGTCGGTCAGGTTCCGATCCATCGCCTGGAGGCGGAGGCGGTACGCCAACGAGCGGCTGCCTTCGGTCACTCCGGTGCCGCGGTACACGTCGAACAGCGCACTGTCGACCAGGAGCTTGCCGGCACCCTGGCGGATGGCCTTGTCGACCTTCTCGGCGGGAATCATGTCGGGAACGGAGAACGCGAGGTCGAGGTCACTCGACGGGTGTCGGCTCGTCGGCTTCCACTGCGTGGGCTTGGGCACACGACCGAGAACCTGGTCGAGGTCGAGTTCGAGAATCGCCACCCGTTCCGCGACATCGAACGCGGCCAGCACGTCCGGTGCGACTTCGCCGACCGCGCCGAGCGGCTCCTTGCCGGCCTGCAGCGTGGCGGTGCGCGTCGGGTGGAGCCCGCCGGGCACTCGGCTCTGATCGATACGTGCACCGGCACCGAGAGCCAGGCTCAGTTCGCGCCAGACCGCCATGGCTGCGGGTGCTTCGGCCCCAGCGAGAACGACGGTGAGCGCCTCGTATTCGGCAGGGAGTTCACCGTCACTCGGCGGGTACACGTGGCCGATCTCGAAGAGCTTCACGCCGGTCCGACGGTGCGATTCGTTGAATGCCAATGCTTCGAGCAGCCCGGGCCGCAGGGAGGTGCGCAGCACGCTCTCCTCGGTGACGAGTGGGTTCGTGATCGAGATCGCCTCGGGCGCCAAGCCGGCCTTGGCCAGGGCGCCCGGAGCGAGGAACGGGTTGGGCATCGCTTCGGAGATTCCGAGGCCGAGCAGGACCTCGCGGACCTGCCGACGTCGCTGCTGATGCGGTGTGAGTCCGCCATGAACGGTTGACTTGGGAACGGATTTGCCGAGCTGGTCGTAGCCGTGGTGGCGCGCGACTTCCTCGATCACGTCGACTTCCGCCGTGGAGTCGAGCCGCCATGTGGGCAGCACGACGCTACGAGTGTCGCCCGACCCCGACACGGTGTAGCCGATCGGGTCGAGGAGCGGCGGGAGGTCGTCGGCAACGAAGTCGGTACCAAGGAGCCGGTTCACGGCATCGACTCGCACTTCGACCGATCGGTCGGCTGCGGGCAGGAAGTCGCTCTGGGCGTCCGCTCCTCCGGTGTGCACGACGAGGTCGGGGCACGTCTCGGACAGCAGTTCGGCGAAGCGGAGTACGGCATTCGGCATGCCGTGCGGATCGACGCCGCGCTCGAACCGCGATGATGCTTCGGAGCGCAGGTTGGTGCGGGTGACGGTCTGGCCGATGCCGACGAGGCTGAACCATGCCATTTCGAGGGCAACGGTGGTGGTGCTGTCGCTGATCTCTGAATCGAGGCCGCCCATGATCCCGCCAACACCGATCGGGGTGTCGTCGGCGTCGCAGATGAAGAGGTCGTCAGCGGTGAAGGTGCGCTCCTCGCCATCGAGCGTCTTGAGCTGCTCGCCGTCGTTGGCGAGCCGGATTCGAAATCCGCCGCCGCCGAGCGTGTCGAGGTCGTAGGCATGGTTCGGCTGGTTGAGTTCGAGCATCACGTAGTTGCTCACGTCGACGACGTTGCTGATCGGACGCATCCCGGCTGCAGTGAGACGGTTGGCCATCCAGTCCGGCGACGGCTTCACTTCGACACCCGAGATGACCGTCGAGGTGAAGCGGGCGCAGCGATCGCCGTCCACGATCTCGACGGGCGTCGTGCGCGAGTCGCCCGTGGTCTCGAAGTTCGGTGCCGGCGGACGGAACTCGACGCCCATCTTGGCGGCGAGGTCGCGGGCGATGCCGACGTAGCCCCAGCAGTCGGGGCGGTTGCGGGTGACATCAGCGTCGATCAGTACGTCAAGGCTGAGCCCGAGTGCTTCTCCGTACGGCAGACCGAGCGGAGTGTCGGCATCGAGAAGGCGGATGCCGGAAGCGTCGTCGCCGAGGCCGAGTTCGGTGGCGCTGCAGAGCATGCCTTCGGAGTCGATGCCGAGGATGCCGCGGCGTTCGATCGTCATGCCGTTGGGCATGGTCGTGCCGAGCGTCGCGAGCGGGACGATGTCGCCTTCGGAGATGTTGTCAGCGCCGCACCAGACGTGCAGCTCGACGCCGCCACCGGTGGTGACGTACACGCGCTGGACCTTTGCAGCATCGAGATGCGCCTCGAGGCGGTTGATCTTGGCGGTGACGACGCCGGCGACGGTTTGCCCGATCACCTCGGCGGACTCGACTTCGAGGCCGAGCGCCGTGATTGCGTCGGTGACGCGGGCGACCGCGTCGGTGTCGGTGGGGTCGGCGAAGTCGCCGTATTCATTGAGCCATGACAGGAGAATCTTCATCAGTACGGTGCTCCTCTAGAACTGCTCGGCGAAACGGATGTCGTCAGCGAACATCTCGCGGATGTCGGCGACGCCATGGCGCATCAGGGCCATGCGGTCGATGCCGAAGCCAAACGCGAATCCGCTCCACTCTTCGGGGTCGAGGCCACCGGCACGCAGAACGTTCGGGTGGACCATGCCGGAGCCGCCCAGCTCGATCCAGCTGCCGTCGGGGCGTTGGATATCGAACTCGGCCGACGGCTCGGTGAACGGGAAGTAACTCGGACGCAGCCGCGAGTTGAAGCCGGGCCCGAAGTACGCCTTGGTGAAGGCGTCGATCGTTCCGGCCAGGTCGGCCATCGTGACGTTGCGATCGATGACCAGGCCTTCGATCTGATGGAACACCGGCATGTGCGTCGCGTCGGGCGTGTCACGTCGGAACACTCGGCCCGGAGCGACGATGTAGATCGGCGGCTCTTCTTCGAGCATCGTGCGGATCTGGACCGGCGACGTGTGAGTGCGGAGCACGGTCGTGCCGGCTTCGCCGCCCGGCGGGACGTGGTCGACGAACAGCGTGTCCCACTCCCCTCGAGCCGGATGCCCGATCGGCATGTTGAGCGCTTCGAAGTTGTGCCAGTCGGTCTCGACTTCGGGGCCTTCTGCGACTCGGAATCCGAGCCCGACGAAGACGTCTTCCAAACGTTCCCACGCCTGTGTCGCGAGGTGGGCATGACCGCGGGTCGGCGCACCCATGAACTCGGTGAGGTCGAGGCGTTCGGCCTCGACCTGGGCAGCCAGAGCTGCAGATGCGAGGTCGGAACGCCGATCGTCGAGGGCCAGGTCGATTGCCGACATGGCATCATTGACCGCGGCGCCGGCCGCCTTCTTCTCGTCGATCGAGTCGAGGCTTCCCAACTGCTTTTTCAGCGCAGCGAGCTCGCCCTTCTTGCCGGCGTACCGGGTCGCGAGGGTAACGATGTCGTCGAGCGAGGCGGCTGCCTCGATGTCGGCGAGTGCTGCGTCTTTCGCAGCAGTGATGTCAGTGATCACGAGAGTCCTTTCAAGTCATCCGAATGAGACGCGTCAGTCCCCAGATGAACGGCAAAACGTGGGCAGGAGCGATTGAGCGCTGGGCACGTTCCCCGGTCACCCGGGGAACAGAAATCGCTGCGACTGCAGATTCACGAGCCGCAGGTTAGCCCATCGCGTCACGCGATCAGTCGATCAGTTCCGCCAGCGAGTCGATGATTCGGTCGGCCTGGGCAGCTCGTGCGGGCAACACGTCGTTGTCCAGACGATCGCCGATGTCAAACACGTAGGTGGTCACATCGGCTCAGTCCGCGACCGGCTCGGCGAACCGCAGTCGGTTTCCGTCGGGATCTACGATCTCGAAGTCGCGCGCCCACGGCATCTCATCGATGGTTGCGCCCGACAACGCTGCGAGCGGCTCAACGGCGTCGACCCACACGTAGACCAACCCGGGTGTTGCGATGTCGCCGGTGTGCTCCGAGAGATGGATCTCGGCCTCGTCACGCTTGATGCCGACGTATGTCGGCAGGTGCGACTCGAATCGGTGCTCAAACATCACCTCGAACCCGTACTGGCGGTACCACTGCGCCGCGGCGGCCGCATCCTTTGTCGAAAGAATTGGAACCACCCTCGTCGCCATCCGCCCAACCATACGCACGGCTCCACACGCCCGAGCCCGTTGCGCAGACGATCACCCGTATGCCAGGGAGTCTTCGTCGGCACAAGCAACGGGTCGGCTCGCCTGAACCGGTTGCGCAGACGGTCAGCCCGCCACCGGCGGGTCTTCATCGGCGAATGCGGTGAGGGCAGAACCGGTCAGGAACGTTGGCGGGCCGCTTCAAAGGCGAGAACGGTGGTGGCCATCGCCACGTTGAGCGACTCGCTGCGACCTTGATGCGGGATGGTGACCCATTCGCGGATCGGCCCCGCGACGTCGTCCCATTCGTCGGGAAGGCCAGCCGCTTCGTTCCCCATCACGATCGCGACGCGTCCGGTGAGGTCGATGTCGGTGTGCGGGTGCACGGTGCGCCCATCGGTGTCATGACTGCTCGAGCCGATCAGCCTGAGGCCCGCCGTTCGCAACTCGTCGAGTTCGGCGACGATCACCGGCACATTGAACAACGCGCCGGCCGACGAGCGAACCACCTTCGAGTTGTACGGGTCGACACCTCCGGGCGTCAACACGACGAGGTCGGCGCCAGCAGCTTCGGCCGACCGCAGAATCGTGCCGAGATTGCCCGGATCACCGACCCGATCGAGCGCGACGACCAACGACGCCTCGAGCAGCCGTTCGTGAACGTCGCCGATCTCGGGCATCCGCACGATGGCGATCGGCGGCTGCGGCGCTGACGTGGATGCAACCCGTTCGAGCACCCCGGGCCGAAGTTCGTACACCGAACCAGCGCCGTCGACTGCGGCGTCGCTGCCTTCGGGTACGAACTGTGCGTCGACGCGCCAACCGGCGCGTACTGCGTCGGCGACGAGAACAGGGCCTTCCACGACGAACAGGCCTTCGTCGTAACGCGAACTGCGACGCCCTAAGAGGCGTCGCAGTTCTTGAACTCGTGAGTTTTTGTAATCCAAAGCGGTCATGTGCTCTGGAAACTACTGGTCAGAGAGCAGCCTTGGCGTTTTCGACCAACTTGGCGAACGCTGCGGGCTCGGTGACTGCGAGATCAGCAAGGATCTTGCGGTCGACTTCGATGCCAGCGGCGTTCAAACCGGCGATGAACCGGCTGTAGCTCATGTCGTGCTGACGAGTGCCTGCGTTGATCCGCTGGATCCACAGACGGCGCATCTCGCCCTTGCGTGCACGACGGTCGCGGAAGGCGTAGTTGCCCGACCGCATGACCTGCTCGTTGGCGGCCCGGAACGAACGGCTCTTGTTGCCGTAATAGCCCTTGGCCTGCTTCAGTACCTTCTTGTGCCGCTTCTTGGACGCGACGCCACGTTTCACTCGTGCCATTGTCTCTTCCTTCGTCTCGAATTTCGGTCAGCGCTCAGCGAGGAGGCGCTTGATCTTGCGGGCATCGCCCTTGTGGACGTCGGCATCGCGGTCGAGGCGATGCTTGCGCGAGGACGACTTGCCCTCGAACTTGTGCTGGTTGTTCTGCTGCTCATGGCGCAGTTTTCCGGTACCAGTCTTCTTGAACCGCTTCGCGGCGGTCTTCGATGTCTTCATCTTGGGCATCGAACGCTCCTTATTCAGTTGTTTCCGACTCGGCGGTGGCCGTGTCGGCTTCTTCGACCTCAGCGACTTCAGCGACTTCTTCGACCTCGGCGGCGTCCTCCACCGGGGCGGTTGCCACGGGCTCGGTCGACACGTCAGTCTCGGTCGGTGCTTCGGTCTCAGCGGCTGCGGCCTCTGCATCTTCTGCTTCTTTGGCGGCTTCGGCTGCGGCCTTCTTCATTTGTTCTTGGGCTTGTTTGTCCGGGGACAGCACCATGGTCATGCTGCGGCCCTCGAACCTGGCTTGTGTATCGACCTTGGCGGCCGGTCCCACTGCCTCGAGCACGTCATCGAGAATCTTCGAGCCGAGTTCCGGGTGGGCCATCTCACGGCCGCGGAATTGCAGCGTGATCTTGACCTTGTGGCCTTCGTCGATGAATCGGATGACGTTGCGCGTCTTGGTGTCGAAGTCGCCCTTGCCGATCTTCGGCCGGTACTTCACTTCCTTCACCGTGACGTTGGTCGATTTCTTACGAGCCTCTTTGGCCTTCTGGCCTTCCTCGTACTTGAACTTTCCGTAGTCCATGATCCGACAAACAGGAGGATTCGCACCAGGTGCGACCTCCACGAGATCGAGATCAAAGCCTCGGGCCATTCGCAACGCATCGGGAGCCGCTTTGATTCCGAGTTGGTCACCCGTGGGTCCGATGAGTCGGACTTCGCGTGATCGGATGCGTTCGTTGATGCGATGTTGGTCGCCGCGTTGTTCGTTTCGAGGTGCTATGAGACTGCTCTCCTGTGCAAATGGGCCTCCCCATGTATCGAATGTGATGGCGCTCAACGCGAAATGTCACGGAGCGGCCAACACGAACACGCCGCCGACATCTCTCGATGTCGTGCCGTGCACATGGCTGGTCTCAGCCGGGACCTGGACGCACGGTTGCAGCTTCCGTTGTTCTCAGGAACTTGCGGTCGTGGCCAGGTGGGAGTTTCCCCCACTTCGCCTCAATTGTTGCTGGGTAGGGTACCGCACGTGACTGACGAAAGCGCTCCCACGCCAGATTCCGACTCTGCTGACTCTTCTGAATTCGCAGATATCAATGAGGGCCTTGCCGGCTTCGGCAGCGAGCCCGAACTCGACCAAGAATCCATCGATGCCATGGAAGAGGCACAGCGCGCGATGGAAGACGCCCGCTCACGCCTCTCCGACGTTCCCGCCGAAGTTGTCGTGACCAATCACGTCATGGGCTTGTACGAGTTGGCCGCCATCCATCTGTCAGCGAATCCCCCTGACCTCGAACAATCCGTTCTCGCCATTGACGCCGTTGCCTGCCTGGTCGACGGTCTCGGCGACCGCCTGGGCGAAGAAGCGCCCACCATGCGCGATGCACTCAACAACATTCGCCTCGCCTTCGTCCAGATCAAGGGTGCCGATCAACCCACCGACGACTGAACCACAACCCAAAAAATGGTGGAGAATGTGCGCTGAGCGACGATTTTCCTGCACATTTCGGTCAGAGGTGACGGGCGAAGCGGCCGTGCGGAGCGTCGACCACTCGGGCGTTGCGCACGATGACGTCCTCTTCGGCGAGGATTTCTGCCTGCAACTGGGGATTGCTTGACCGGAGGTGGCCCGAGGCGTTGACGACGCGCCACCACGGAATCTCAACGTCGGTGTGGCCAACGATGCGACCGACGAGGCGAGACATCTTTGGGTACCCGGCGACGTCGGCGACGTCGCCGTACGTGGTGACTTCGCCTTCGTTCAGCGACATCAGCACGTCGATGATCCGACGCTCTCGCTCGGCACGGATCGCTGCATCGTCCATCATGTGATTGCGCAGGCAGCCGGGTTCAGGACCGAATACTGGCTGCTTCGTATCGGCCAAATTTGGCGAGCAGGTCGAACGACACCGTCGTGCCGACCGCGATCGTGCGGCTTCCGTCGGCGATCTCGATGCAGTGGAACGCGTGCTCGGCTCCACCTTCGGTCGTGATGACGCCCAATCCGACCGCTTCGTCGAACTGGCTGACGGTTCCGGTCCCGCTCCCTGTCGATGTGCGGGTCACGGCACGATCTTGGAAATCGGCATCTCGAGCAAGTCCGTGGCTCCCGCCTCGCGTAACGCCGGGATCACCAGGTTGACCGTGCGCTTCTCGACGACCGACTCGACTGCGTACCCGCCGTCGGACAGCGGCGACACCGTGGGCGACTTCATCGACGGCAGCACAGCGAGCACAGCATCACGATGATCGTCGTCGACATTCAGCTTCAGCAAGACCTTGCCGCGAGCATCGAGCACGCCGTTGAGCAGTGTCATGACCTGCTCCATCGCCTTGCGCTTCTCTGGGTCCTCGAATGCGGCCGGGTTGGCGACAACCTCGGTGTAGCTGGTCAGAATCGTGTCGATCACCTTGAGACCGGCGGCGCGGAGCGCTCGGCCAGTTTCAGTGATCTCGACCACACAGTCGGCGATGTCGGGAATCTTGGCCTCGGTCGCCCCGTAGGAGAGTCGAATGTTGGCCTCGACACCCTGCTGTTCAAAGAACTTCTTGGTGATGCCGAGATATTCGGTCTGCACGCGGACGCCGTTCGGAAGATCCTGCACTGACTCTGCCGGCGAGTCGCCAGCAACGGCCACCACCATTCGGATCGGCTTCGATGTGTTCTTTGAGTACTTGAGTTCGCCGAGGGTCTCGACGACGCTGCCCGTCTCCTCGACCCAGTCACGACCGGTGATGCCAATGTCGAAAAGCCCTTCGGCGACGTAGGTCGGGATCTCCTGGGGACGCAGGATCCGGACCGATGCGATCCGGGGATCGTCGATCGTCGCCTGATAGTCGACCGACGAGGAACGGTTCACAGGCAGGTCAGCAGCCTCGAACAATTCGAGCGTGGCCTTTTCGAGTGAACCCTTGGGGAGAACGAGGTTGAGCACGCCGTGAGGGTATCGAGACTCCGCCACTGACGAGCTGCGAGTTTGAGTTACGCCCGGTCCCGACCCCGAAGTAACTCAGTGCGAGTTGTCGGCGTCGTGCAGGAGCCGGAGCGCATGCGGCAACACGTCGAGCACCGCGTCGAGCTGTTCGACGCAGCCCTTGGTGCTGCCCGGGGTGTTCACGATGATCGCATTGCCTCGAATGCCGGCGACGCCGCGCGACAACCGACCGAGCGGGTTGCACAGGCGCATGGCCTCGGCGAGCCCAGGGGCTTCACGTTCGATGACCGCACGCGTGCCTTCCGGCGTCTGGTCGCGTGGAGCGAACCCTGTTCCTCCCGTCGAGACCACGAGTCCGGCGAAGCCGTCGGTCATCTCGCTCAACGCGGCGGCGACGTTCTCCGTGCCATCGGCGGTGACTCTTTGCTCGACCACGTCGAACCCGGCGTCGGTCAGATGAGCGGCCAACGCCGCGCCGCTCTTGTCTTCGCGAGTGCCGTGGATGACCCCATCACTGCAGGTCAGCACCTTCGCCTGTTGCCGGTCGACCGGAATCGATGCGCTCATGCGACCCGACGGTACCGAATCAACACCATTCCGTCAGTGTCTGCATCATGCGGCAACACCCGCCAACCGTGACCGAAGCGCCGCCATGTGCCGACTGCAGGTTCGCTGGTGTCGACCTCGAATCCTGCAGGGGTCGGATGATCGATCGACTCCTCGGCCGTGACCGTGCACACGCTGTAGATGAGTCGGCCGCCAGGCTTGACGAGCGTCGCGGCCGCAGCAAGCAACCGACGCTGCAGCACAGCCAACTCGGTGATGTCGGCTGCTTCGATACGCCACCGGGCGTCCGGACGACGACGAAGCGCTCCGAGTCCCGAGCACGGCGCATCGAGCAACACGGCATCGAATGACGCCAGTCGAAACGGCGGCGCAGTCCCGTCAGCGGTGACGACCGGGAGTTCGAGAGCGAGCTTCGTGGCGTTCTCGCGGACGAGCTGTGTTCGGCGGTGGCGCATGTCGGCAGCGACGACGAGCACACCGTCGTTGGCGATCGCCGTTGCCTTCCCGCCCGGCGCGGCACATACGTCGAGCACGCGCTCGCCGGGGCCTGCCTCGACCGACGCCGAAACCCACTGCGACGATCGGTCCTGCACGTAGCCATCGGAGCGGGCCGTCACCGGGGGCGGCTCGTTCATCCGCTCCAGAGCGGGGAGTGCTTCGTCGCCGAGTTCGGCCACCAATCGGTCGGCCAGCCAGTTGGGATAACTCAGCCGTGACGCATCAGAGGGCCACGTCATCGACTCGATCGGCGAGTCTGCAACACGACGCAGGACTGCGTTGACGAAACCACGGGTCTTGCCCGGCGCGAGGTCGACAGTCTCGCTGACGGCGGCGTGTGCCGGCACCCCCGCGTACACGAGCTGATACGCGCCGAGCCGTAGGAGCGAGCGCGTCGCATCGTCGGGAGGCTGGCTGACGAACCGGTCGACGATTGCATCGCAGGCACGCCGCATCCTGGTCGAGCCATACACGAGCTCAGTGGCGAAGCGACGATCTTGATCGGACAGGTTCGATGCGGCCAGGGTCGGCCCGAGCACGAGGTTCGCATACGCCCCGTCGTTCTCGATGCGCTGCAGGACGTCGAGGGCCAGTTGGCGAGCTGTTTCCCGCTTCTCGGTGTGCGCACGCGGGTCGGTGCGGCCCTTGTCGTTCCAGTCGGTCTGCTGCAACGCGGCACGGCGCTGCTTGCGATTCAACGGCTTCGTGTCGTCGACGGGAGGCCCCGACGGTGCGTTCCAGTCGCTCACAGCTGTCCGAACAATTCGTCGGCATTTGGTTGTGCGCCGTTGCGCCATGCTGCGAAGTCCATGGGGCCCTTGCCTTCCGGTTGCACCGATGTCGGGACGAGTTCGCCGTCCACCAGATCGGCCGCGTGGATCTTGAGGCGCTTGTCGCGGAACGTGGTCCACGCGCCTCCGACTCGAATCAGTCGATGAACATGCTCGGCAGACTGTGCCCAGTCGATCTCGAAGTCCAGCTTGGCGAACTTCGCGGCGTAAACCGTCTCGCCGTGCTGCGGCTCCGCAGTGTCGATCCACTCCGCAACGGGTGTGCTCAGCGTCTGCACGAGCAGGTCGGCAGCAATGTCGACGAGCCGGACGCGGAGTTCGGCGGCAGTTGTGGCGGCGTCGATCGGTGTCACCACACGGTCGTACACCCCGCCAGTGTCGAGACCTTCTTCGAGGGCCATGATGCAGACGCCGGTCTCGGCGTCGCCGGCCAGGAGCGCTCGCTCGACAGGAGCGGCCCCGCGCCACCGCGGTAACAGCGAGAAGTGGGCGTTGACCATCGGGATGACGTCCAGGATGTGGGGCCTGATCATCCGACCGTAGGCGACAACGACACCCAGCTCGGCGCCGTCACGCTCGACGGCGAGGATGACGTCGTCAGGGTCGTGCGAGACCGGGAGACCCAATTCGAGGGCTGCCGCCTTGACCAGGCTCGGCGACAGCGCGCCGCCTCGCCCCCGCTTCTTGTCGACCCGGGTGACAACGAGCACGATCTCGTGGCCAGCTGCATGCAGGGCCTGCAGCGGTGGCACGGCCATCTCGGGCGTGCCGAGGTAGACGAGCTTCATCGGCGCGAGCGGATCAGGAGAGACCCAGACGCTTGCGGAGCGGCTGGCGCTCGGCCGCTCCGGCAGCGGCTTGCTCTTCGATTCGCCGATACTCGCGCATCGCTTCTTTGCGTTGATCGCCTTCGAGGCGGTCGAACATCAACACACCGTGGAGGTGGTCGATCTCGTGCTGGAACATGCGCGCTTCGAGCTCGTCGGCCTCGATTTCGATGATCTCGCCATCGAGACTGACGCCACGAACCAACACCTTCTTGGGCCGGAGCATCTCGACGTAGAGACCGGGAATGGACAGGCACCCTTCGTCGTAGACCCATTCGCCGTCGGATTCGACGACTTCAGGATTGACGATGGCGAGGGGCTCGTCACCGAGGTCCCACACGACGACTTGCTTCTGCACGCCGATCTGCGGCGCTGCGAGTGCGAGACCGTTGCCTGAATCCACGAGCGTGTCGAACATCTCGTCGACGAGGCGAATCACCTTGCCGTCGATGTTGTCGACAGCGGCCGCCTTGGTCTTGAGCACGGGATCGCCGTATGTCCTGATCTTGTACGACATTCCTGCCAGGCTACGACGCGTGGACACGGTTGACGACGCTCACTACTTCGATGATGACCCGACCGTGGCGTCTGCTCCGGTGGTGATCGACGTGATGCTTCCCGACACTGCATTCGTCATGGAAACCGATCGTGGTGTCTTCAGCCGAGGTCACGTCGACACCGGCACCAACCTGCTCCTGCGCGCCGACCTGCCGCTCGCTTCGACGGGAAATCTGCTTGACCTCGGCGCTGGGGCCGGACCGATTGCCCTGACGATGGCTCGACGTTCACCCGACGCAACAATCTGGGCGGTCGACGTCAACTCCCGAGCCCGCGAGCTGTGTGTACGCAACGCGAAGCGCAACGGCATCACCAACT
>CAXMZV010000009.1:0-19579 GCA_964199985.1 Candidatus Ilumatobacter isfjordensis
GCGGAAATCGCTGTGACCGGCTGCTTCAAGCAGTTCGAGTAGCTCGCGGATCTGCTTCCCGGTTGCCGCTGGGCCTGCTGACTGTCCAAACGCCATACCGCAGACTGCCACACACGGGAGCGGGTTCGAGGGGGGAAGGTCAGCTGAACTTTGTGGTCGGCTGCTCGAGCGCCAGCCCATCGACGGTGATGTCGACCTTCTCGTTGTAGAAGCACATCAAGCCGGCAACGGCTTCGGACTCGGGTAACGGCGTGCGATACCCCCAGGCCAGATCGGCGTGGACTGTCCCGTTGACCGTGACGTCCCAATACTGCGCCCACCCCTTGTACGGGCAGGCCGTCTCGGAATCCGTTGGCGTGAGGAGGTCCATTCGGACGTCGTTCTTCGGGAGGTAGAACCGGGTCGGCAGCCTGGTTTCGAAGAGCAACGTGGGACTCGATGAGTCGGCAACCACCACACCGTCGATGGCCACGACGACGTGCCGAGACGAGGGGAGCGCATCAACCCTGACCCCGGGGGATCGAGGATGGACGAACACTTCCACGTCTTCTTCGAACCACCCATCGAGTTTGGCGAAGTCGACGCGAACGAGATTGCGAACCCCCTCGATCGGCGAGTCGAGATGACGCCACGCCGCGTTCTCGACCGTCCGATCGCCAACAACGAGGTCGAAGTGCGTTGCGTTGCCAAGCTGCTCGTGATGATGTGTGCGGTCATTGGCCCGGAGCTCGCCGTCGATCTCCTCGATCGGGAAGAACCAGGCGGGGTAGTAGCGGTGTTCCCACACGAACTGGGACCGCTTGCTGTCGATGACCGTTCGGCCGCCGACTGTGCCCCGGATCCACTTCGGATTCGTCTCGATTCGAACGTGATCGTGCGCTGTCATGCCCGTCCCAACCGCAGAGACTCCGATGCGATTCCCGAACGAGACGGGACCGCCGGATTCGGTTGCGAACGGTGGTGCGTGAAACGATGCACGTGTGACGGCGAAAGACAGTCGCTTCGCCAATGGCGCAGCGACGAGCATCGGAGGGCTGCCGCATCGCGATGCTGCTGCTGCCGCTGCGTTCGCCATCGGGGAATTCGAGATCGCAACGATCCCGTCGCTGCCGAACATCGCTGACATCACTGCCTCTGCGCTGGCCACTGACGAACTCGATGACTCGTCATTCGACGGCTTGCACGCATTCCTCACGCTCGGCAGGTTGATCAACCTCGACGGTGCACCGATTACGTGGCATCTGCCCGGACCGCTCTCGGTCGGCGTGTCGCTCTGCGACGCTGGCATCGAGCCCGCCGAGGCCTTCGCGCTCGCCGGCAAGGTCGTGCGCTCGAAGCTGGTCGAGGTCGCTGCGGAAGTGACCGGCGTGCTGCCGAATTCACCACAGCTGGTGATGATCGACGAGCCCGCACTTGCTGACCTGATGACGCCCGACTTTCCGATCCCTCCGGATCACGCCGTCGATCTGATGTCGAGCGCGATGGCTGCGCTTCCGCAGGACGTGGTCGCCGGGATCCACTGCAACTCGCGATGCGACATCGCCACGATGCTGGCCTCCGGCCCCGCCGTCATCTCGGTCCCTGTGGCCGACGACCTGGTCGAGTGGGCGGGCTACATCGATCGCTTCCTCGACGACGGCGGCGTTATTGCATGGGGCGTGGTGCCCACCGGGGGCCCGATTGGTGCCAGCCCTGAGCGCTACTGGCGAGCGTTGAGCGACGTGTGGTGCGAACTCGTCCGTCGCGGTTGTGACCCGGTCGCTCTTCGTCGGCAGAGCATGGTCACCCCGGGCGGCGGCCTCGAGGCCCACGCTGTGTCGGTGGCACGTCGGCTGGCTCGGCTCACCGCGGAGGTCGCCAAGCGCGTCCGCGACCAGGCCAACGCCACACGCTTCGCCCTCGGCGCCTGATCGGGCCGAATAACCTCCCCCTCGATGTCCTCCGGCGAATCGTCATCTACCCCGCCACCCAATCCAGCAGAACGCGTCGATGCGTTGCGGGCACAGGTCGCTCATCACAACGAGCGCTACCACACCCTCGACGACCCTGAGATCAGCGACGCCGACTACGACGACCTGGCACGCGAGCTCCGCGCGCTGGAAACCGAGTATCCGGACCTGGTGACCGACGTCTCGCCGACCGGACAGGTGGGCGGAGCAATCAGCGCCACGTTTGACCCCGTCGTGCACCGCGTGCCGATGATGAGTCTCGACAACGCGATGAACCGTGACGAGTTGGCGGCCTGGGCCGATCGTGTGATGAAGGGTCTCGACGGCCAGGTGCCGACCTTCGTGTGCGAGCTGAAGTTCGACGGGCTGGCGATGAGCATTCGTTACGAGGCTGGGCGGTTCGTGCAAGCCGCCACGCGCGGCGACGGCAAGGTCGGCGAAGACGTCACCGCCAACGTGGCCACGATTGCCGACGTCCCTCACGAACTCTCGAAGCCATCGGGCAGCGAGGTTCCCGCAGTGGTCGAAGTGCGCGGCGAGGTGTACATGCGCACGTCGGCATTCGAGCGGCTGAACGAGCGCGCGGTTGCCGCTGGCGACAAGCCGTTCGTCAACCCGAGGAACTCCGCTGCAGGGAGTCTCCGCCAGAAGGACCCGGCCAAGACGGCCGAACGGGAGCTGTCGTTCTGGGCCTACCAGCTCGGTGATGTCGACGCTGGACCCAAGTTCTCGAGCCACGCTGACACTCTGGCCTGGGTCGGCGAGCTCGGCTTTCCCACGAACCGACACGTGCAGCGTTTCTCAACCATCGACGAGGTCGCGGCGCACTGCCTGCACTGGCAGGATCATCGGCACACGCTCGACTACGAGATTGATGGCGTCGTCATCAAGGTCGACGATCCGGTCCAGCAAGACCTGCTCGGCTTCACCTCACGGGCGCCGCGCTGGGCGATTGCCTACAAGTTCCCGCCGGAGGAGCGCACCACGACGCTGCTCGACATCCAAGTGTCCGTCGGCCGGACCGGTCGGGCCACGCCGTTCGCTGTCCTCGACCCGGTGTTCGTCGGCGGATCGACCGTGGGGATGGCAACGCTCCACAATCGTGAGCAGGTCGCCGTGAAAGACGTGCGACCAGGCGACATGGTCATCGTGCGCAAGGCCGGCGACGTCATCCCCGAGGTCGTCGGTCAGGCACCGGGCAACAAACGCCCGAAGGGCAACGTGGCCTGGGAGTTTCCTGTCGACTGCCCGAGTTGCGGCGTGCCACTCGTCCTGCCCGAGGGTGAGGCCGACACGCGCTGCTTCAACCCCGCCTGTCCTGCAAAGCAGGTGGCGAAGATCGCGTACTTCGCTTCGCGTGGCGGTATGGACATCGAGGGGCTTGGCGAGCAGATGATCGAGAAGCTCATCGACGCCGAACTGATCACCGACGCAGCGGATCTTTACTCGCTCACGGTCGAGCAGCTTGTGGCGCTCGAACGCATCGGCGAGACCAGTGCAACGAACCTCGTCGACTCAATCCAAGGATCGAAGGACCGGCCGCTGCAGAAGTTCATGCGGTCGCTCGGCGTTCGACACTTCGGACCGGCGGCATCGCAGGCACTGGCCGCCGAGTTCCACACGCTCGACGCCATCATGGAACGGACGACCGGAGAGTTGGCCGCCGTCGACGGCGTCGGCGGTGTGATCGCCAGCACCATCACCGAGTGGTTCGCAGAGCCCGAGAACCGGGCGCTCGTCGAGCGATTCCGCGCTGCCGGCGTCAACTTCGGCGATCCCGAGGACGCCGTTCGGGCCGCCGAGGCGAAAGCCCTCATCCCCCAGTCGCTCGACGGCAAGACCGTGGTCGTGACCGGAACGGTTCCCGGGTACACCCGAGAGCAAGCAGCGGAAGCCATCACGTCCCGCGGCGGTAAGAGCCCCGGCAGCGTCAGCAAGAAGACCCTCGCCTTGGTCGTCGGCGACAATGCCGGTGCGAGCAAACTCGCCAAAGCCGAAACGCTCGGCGTGCCCATCGTCGAGGCTGCCGACTTCGAAGAAGTCCTGGCGACAGGTGCAGTGCCCGGCGTGGAGAATTAGACGACCTCGAACGACCAGTTGTACGAGCGAGCGTTGTCGCGCCCCTCGTCGACGCGCCAATACACCACCCGTGCTTGGTGGCGTCCCTGGACGAATTCGGTGATTTCAGCACTGTCGGACGGCGTGAACGAGATGATCGAGTTGCCCGGATCGAAGATTGCCGTCGGCGGAAACGCCAACAGCTGGCCCGGCTCAGCTTCGAGTTCGCCGATGTTTGTGGTCTCGAGTTCGATGCCGTCGACAATCAACACGGCCTCGTAACCGAATTCGAGATCGACGGCGATGCCCTCCTGCTGGAGGACCTGCACTGCATTCTCGACCGGCGAGATCGACTCGATCTCGGCGGGGCGGGTGATGCCCTCGTCGCCGGTGATGGCGCTGAAGAATCCCCAGACGATCAGCGCCAAGCCGGCCGCAATGACCAAGCTTGCGATCAGCAGACCACGATCGGGGCCGCGCCGCTTGGTCCGCGCCAGTGTGGGCGCTTCGTCATGCTCAACCGGACTGTCGAGATCGGTCACACCCTCATCATGCCGGGCAAGTCCGCAGGCCACACACCCGGCACCACTCGGCTGAGTCCAGGCGGTAGCTTTTCGCCGTGGTAGTCGGGAACACATCTGCAAGCAACAGCGTCGACAACCTGGTCGATCGCGTGCTCGTTGGGCGGTATCGCATCATCGAGGTCGTGTCGGCAGGGGCCAACACGGTCATCTGCTCGGCCTTCGATATCGAGTCCGCCCAGCCGGTCACCTTCAAGATCGTCCAGCCGGATCTGGCTCAGGACGAGGCCTTCCGCCGCGAGTTCCGCAAGCGCGCTGAGATGGCCAGCGCGCTCGGGCATCCCAACATCGCAGCCGTCCTCGACTGGGGCGACATCGAACTCGACGGCGAGTCCACGGTGTTCTGGGTGGTCGAACACCTCGGTGGCGGCAGCTTGCGCGACCTGTTCGATCGCGGCCGGCTCCTCGAGCCCTCCCAGGCGCTCGTCGTCGGCCTCGAAGCGTGCCGGGCCCTCGACGCCGCCCATCAACGCGGTATCGCCCACACCGAAGTCACGCCGTCGAAGCTCGTGTTCGGAGCCGATCGACGCTTGCGCATCGTCGACTTCGGCATGGCCGAACTCATCGGTCGCGAAGCATGGATCGAGCCCGCAACCGTCGCCACCCACGTCGCCCGCTACGCGTCGCCAGAACAGGCATTGAGCCTGGACGTTGGCCCCAAGACCGACGTGTACGCACTGGCGCTCTGCCTGCTCGAAGCTGTGACTGGGGCAGTGCCATTCGCCGCGGACTCGACGGTCTCAACGCTCGCTGCCCGCGTCGGCAAGCTGATGCCCGTCTCGGCAGACATCGGCTCACTGGCATCGGTCATCGAGCGCGCAGGGCGACCGGAACCCGAGGATCGTTTCACCGCCGCCGAATACGGCCGAGCGTTGGTACAGGCAGCAGAGAAGCTACCGCGGCCCGAGCCGATTCCGATTGTCGCGGCCGCACTGTTCGATCCCGCAGATATGCGCCGTCCCACGGACCCAACCGGCGGCGTTGAACGCCCGCCGGATCCAATCGCACAACCAGTGCCCGTCCCGATCGTCCCCGAGCCGCAGTCCGACGTTGACGCGACCGCAGCCGTTGCTGCGACTGCAGCTGTCGGGGTCGCCGCTGCAGGTGTTGCAGTCGCTGGTTCCAAGGCGGTCAACGCCGAGACCGAGCAGGTCGAGTCTGTCCCGATCGAGCCCGACCCGGAGTCCGACGTTGCTGCGACTGCAGCTGCAGCCGCTGCCGCCGCGGTCGTTGGTTCCAAAGCGGTCAAGGCCGAGGCCGAGCCGATCGCGTCCGTCGTCGCCGAGGAAGCAGCAGATTCGCCGATTCCGGCTGACGACGGTGACGGCCTCGTCATTCTGAGCGATGTGTCCGACGCCGAGACCACAGCACCGACAACTGCGGTTGACGAGGTCGTTGCCGACGCCGTACCTGATCCAGCCCCGGCGACGGCACAGATGCCGGTCACGGCGATGCCGGTCGCGCCAGCTTCGAGCGAACTGTATGACGACGAGCGGCCACGCCGCCGCACGGGTGCGATGGTGATGTTGGGGCTCTTCGTCGTTGCCGGGCTCGCCGCGGTTGCGTTTGCGGCGTTCTACCTGTTGCGCACCAAGTCGTATGAGGTCCCCGAGTTGGCGGGCGTCGAAGAAGCCGTTGCGCTCAACGAGATCGCTGGCAACGACTGGGTCGTTGGCGTCGAGTACGAACGCAGCGACGACGAACCCGATGCCGGCGAAGTCATTCGGACCTTCCCGCTACCGGGCGCCGTGCTCGAAGAAGGCTCTGACTTCACGCTGTTCGTCAGCGAAGGGCCGCTGTTCCGCGTGCTGCCCGAAGTCGCTGGTCTCACCGCTGAAGCGGCCGCAGCGACGCTCACCGATCTGCAGTTGCAGAGCTTCGTCGATGCCGAAGGGTTCGACGAAGTGGCCGAACCGGGCATTGTGCTGTCGTGGCGCGTCCTCGGCGCCGAAGCGAGCGTTGCCGGCGACGAAGTGCTGCCCGGGACCAACCTGGCACTCACCGTGTCGAAGGGCCCGGCGCCCCGAGTCGTCCCCGACGTGACCGGCCTGACGCTCGAAGACGCGCAGGCCACCGCAGGGCAAGTCCAGCTGAACGTGGTTGCCGGTGAGGATGCCTTCAGCGACGACGTCCCGGCCGGCATCATCTTCCGCCAGGACACCGCCGTCGGCGTCGAGTTGCCTCGCGACGGAACCATCACGGTCATTCGATCCAAGGGACCCGACCTCATTGCGCTGCCAGCGCTCGACGGACTCAGCTATACCGCTGCCCAGCAGGCGCTGACCGACGCCGGATTCGCGATCGGCAGCCTGCTCGGCACCACCGAGGGCACGTTCGAGTCGATCAGCATCTCGGCCGAACCAATCGGCGATCTTTACCGACGCGGCACCTCGGTCGATCTCATCTTCCTCTGATCGGGAATCGTCCCGCTGAGCTGGTGATCGCTAGTTTTGGGGGATGACATCACTTGATGGGCGTGTGGTCATCATCACGGGTGCGGGCCGCGGCATCGGACGCGAACACGCACTGTTCATGGCCAGTGAGGGTGCTCGACTCGTCGTGAACGACCGCGGCGGCAACAACGACGGCAGCGGCGACGACGCCACGCCAGCCGAAGAAGTTGCTGCTGAGGCTCGAGCGCTCGGTGGCCAGGCCGTTGCCAACGCCGACAACGTCGCCGATTGGGATGGCGCCAAGCGCATGATCGATCAGGCCATCGAAGTCTTTGGTGGACTCGATGTGGTTGTCAACAACGCTGGCATCTTGCGGGACCGCTACCTGGTCAACATGACCGAGGACGAGTTTGACTCTGTTGTCGATGTCCATCTCAAGGGTCACTTCGCTCCCACCCGTCATGCCGCCGCGTACTGGCGTGACGAACACAAGGCGGGCCGTGTGGCGCCGCGTAACCTGGTGCACACCTCGAGTACGTCGGGGTTGTTCGCCAATCCGGGCCAGACCAATTACGGTGCCGCGAAGTCGGGTATCGCAACGATGAGTCAGATCGCCGCCAAGGAACTCGGGCGCTACGGCGTGGTCAGCAACTGCATCGCCCCCGGTGCTCGGACTCGACTCACGCTCGCGACGCCGGGCCTCGAAGACATCGTGTCGGCGCCCGACGCGGGCTTCGACAACTGGGACCCTGCGAACGTGGCACCGCTCGTTGCCTACTTGAGCACGCCCGACTGCCCGTTCTCGGGCGAGACGTTCTACATCAAGGGTGGCGTCGTGAAGCGCGTCACCTCGTGGGAGATGGCCGATCGCATCGAAAAGGTCGGCGCGTGGACGGTCGACGAATTGCGCGAGGCGATGCAGCCGATGATGCTGCAGCCGCCGGTCGACGCCGACATGAACTGAGAGCGCGCGATCAGGCGGTGATCGACTTGATTTCTTCGGCGATGGTGTCCGTGAACTCGTTCGACGGAATGGCCGTCTGCATCGCCATCATCTTCATCATGTCGCCTTGGACCTTGATCTTGCCCGCCATGAAGGCCTGCATCGCAATGGTCTGATCCTGTTCGACGAACAGCGCCTGTGCGGTTTCGTAGTCCGTGGTGATGGTGGCGTCGGCGTCATCGAGTTCGCCCAGTTCGAGCCGGAGCCCGCCGGACGACGTGTCGAAGAAGGCGTTGATCGTGTGGTCGTCGAACGGCACATCAATGATCGAGAGGTTGATCTTGATCACAGTCGGAATCTCGGGGACCTGATCGGAGTACTTCTCACGGATGCCCCGCGCCGCGTCCATCCAGTCGTTGCTCAGAAAGGCATGCGTCATGGCCGCCACGATAGCCCTGACCGTCAGCGGAGCGTGGTGGTGCGGGTGGTGACCTGATCGAGGAACGCCATGTCGAGATCGAAGCCGAGCCCAGGCGACGTCGGAACGGTGACGTGACCGTCGGTGATCGTGATCGGGTCGGTCACGATGTCCTGCGCGTAGAACCGCGTCGAGGCGCTGATATCGCCCGGCAATGTGAAGCCGGGCAGCGCGGCAAGCGCAGCATTGGCGGCCCGACCAATGCCGGTCTCAAGCATCCCGCCACACCAGACCGGGATGTCCTTCGCGACGCACAGGTCGTGGATGCGAACAGCTTCCAAATACCCGCCGACGCGACCCGGCTTGATGTTGGCGATTTCGCATGCCCCGAGTTCGATCGCGTCGGCCGTGCCACTCGCTGACACCAACGACTCATCGAGGCAGATCGGCGTGTCGACCTCGGCGGCCAACAATGCGTGGCCGATGATGTCGGCCTCGGGCAGGGGCTGCTCGATCAGCAGCATGTTGAACGGGTCGAGTTGGCGGAGGTGTTGTCCATCCGTGCGGCCGTAGGCCGTGTTGGCATCGACCTGCAAGGGCGTGTCGGGGCCGATCAGCTCGCGTACCGCGGCCACGTGTTCGATGTCGTTGCCCGGTTCGATCTTCAGCTTGATGCGCACGTACCCGTCGTCGACGTAGCCCTGCACGGTGTTGAGCAGGTCGTCGACCGAGTCGTGAATGCCGACGCTGACGCCGCTGGGAATTGTGGTGCGCGTGGCTCCGAGGTACTGGGCAAACGAAGTGCCGGTGGCGCGCAGTTGCGCGTCGAGCACGGCCATCTCGATTGCCGCCTTCGCCATCGGGTGGCCGTGCAGCTTGGCCAGCGCTGATCCGACGCCACCTGCGTCGATTCGGCCGGCCGAACGCAGACGCGGGAGCAGGTGGTGTTCGATGACGTGCTGTGCACCCTCGACGTACTCGGGGGAGTAGCTGGGCTCCGAGAGTGCGACACACTCGCCCCAACCCTCGGTCACCGAGCCGTCGTCAGCAGTCAGCTCAACTCTGACGAGCAGGATGTCTCGAGCAGACTGCGAGCCGAAGCTCGTCCGAAACGGGCTCACAAGAGGCATGGCGATACGGCGCAGTTCAACTGGGCCGAGCTGGAAATCTGTCATGAGCCGATCACATACTCTCCGTTGCGGGTGAATCCGACCACGTGCCGACCCGAGTCGAGTGCCGTCGTGAGTGCCTCGCGACTGCTGGCGCGCCACGTGGCGACCGCTGCGGGGTCGGTTCGGCGAAGCGCAACGATGTCGGCAGGCGTGGGAATGAAGGAATGAGCTGCACCGCCGGTGCCATCACGGAGTGGAGCGTCGGGGTCTGTGGCGGTGGACCAGGCCACGAGCAGACGATCTGACTCGTCGCCAGCGTTGATGGCATCGGTCATGGTGCCGTAGAAGTGCGGGAGGTACTCGTGCACCTCGGCGCCGAGGATCGCAATGTTGAACCATGCGTTGCGGCGGACCAGTGGATCGAACGTCCACACGATCCACTCGATGCCGCGTTCGCGGGCCCACGACTGTTGGTGCAGCTTCATGGCCCGTCCGAGACCAGTGCTGCGCGCCCCCGGCAAAATGCCGGTGACGTGGCTGTGGAGTGCTGGCTGGCCGTGGTGCGTGGCGAGCAATGCGATCGAGGCGCCAAGGATTTGCCCGTTCGGGTGGTTGTCGCTCCGGCGGCTGGTGTCGAAGGCGCCCACGACGTAGCCGCCCGAATGCGAGACCGCCATCAGCATCTCGAGGCGCACGAGTTCCGTCAAGGACCCCCAGACCTGCTGGAAGACTTCGCCGATGATGACCATGTCGTCGGCGTCGGTGAGTACACGGATTTCTATGGCGCTGTCCGGAGTTGTCGGCACTTCACCGGGTTCGGGCGCTTCGTTGTTGGGTGTGTGGGCTGGGCTCATCAAGAAATGCTCGTTGCGTCGACACCGGACGATTGGGGATGGGTGCCTCTGGCCACACGGTAGGCGGTGCGCACTGCCAACGCCTCACGAACTTGGGGGCCAATGTCGTCGGCGAACTCGGTCCGGTACGTCTCGTCGGTGGTCAGCACCACCGTGAAGTACATGCCAGAGAACGCCCCCAGAAACGCCGACACGCGCAGGAGTGGCTCGGAGAGCACGAGCGGCCGGCCACCCAGCGTCGCCGTACCGAACACATGGACGTCGTCCAAACGCGTCCACCCCGATGCGGTCATCTCCGAGACAGCGAAGAAACCGAACAGCACGAAGAACCCCGTCAGCGCCACGGTGACCAAGGTGATCTGCAACGCCTGCCCGAACAACACGACCAATCCGATGTTGAAGCGCTGGCGCAGCGTCAGGCGATCTTAACGAGCGCACCAGTCGGGAGGCGGGTGCCCTCGGCTGGTGTTCCGGGTAGGTGTCGCTCGATGTCGCTCCACGACTCGAACGACCGCATCGAACGAATGAGGCCGGGCACCCGACTGAGGGCGAAGATCACGCCGAGCAGCACAAACGTGGACAACACGACCACGTAGGCGAGTCCGTGCAACGTCCCCGCAACTTCCCAGACCTCGGCGTTGATGAACAAAAACGTGTTGAACAACAGCAACAGTGGGAGCGCGCGGGCGACCAGCGAGCCCAGCCCGGCGAGTTGGCTCCAGCCGCGGTGCCATCCCCAGCGCAGGAGCAGGCCAACGCCGTACGACGACCAGCCGTAGATCAGCGCCAGGAGAAGGCACCCCAACACGACACTCTCGATCGCATCGCCAAGTTGCTCGAAGGCGAGAATTGGGATGGCGGGTCCGAGCAGGAAGAGCGCGAGCTCCGGGGTGTCGATGTCGGTCGGCCGGGCGAACGAGGCCACGCCGCGCAGGCGATTCGACAGCACCCAGGCGGCGATCAGCATGGCCACGACAGCGAAGCTGACCGCAACGTTGCGCAGGACCGACCACTCGGCGAGGTTGAGCGCGTTGAACCCGCGCAGCAGGTAGCCAATGACCAACAGCGGCAGCGCTCGCGTCCAGGTATCCAGAATCGATCCGTCGGTCTTGCTCTCGACGAAGTGTGGGACACCACGCAGGACGAACCAATGCTCGACCGCAGTCAGGTCGACTGGCGTGTCGGGCTTGCTGGTCACGGGTCTGACCGTAGTTCTCGCCTCAACCACCTGAGCTGAACGTCTCGTCAAATGTGTGTCACCTGGTCAGGAATGCCGATAGCCATGTTGGATGGCTCGCATCCTGGTCACTGAAGAAATCGCCGACGGAGGGCTCGAACGCCTTCGACAGGCCGGTCACGAGGTCGACATCCAGGTCGGCAAGTCCGCCGAGGAGCTGCTGACGATCGTCCCCGGCGCAGCGGCGCTCATCATTCGTTCCGCAACACAGGTCACTGCCGAGCTGCTTGCCGCCGCGAGCGACCTGATGGTCGTTGGCCGGGCTGGCATCGGCCTCGACAACGTCGACGTCGGAGCAGCCACCACGCAGGGCGTCATGGTGGTCAATGCGCCTCAGAGCAACATCGTCTCGGCCGCCGAGCACACGATGGCACTGCTGCTCGCCCAAGCGCGCAACGTGCCGCAGGCTCATGCAGCCCTCGTCGAGGGCCGCTGGGAACGCAGCCGCTGGACCGGCGTCGAGCTGGTCGACAAGACCCTCGGCATCGTCGGTCTCGGCCGCATCGGCAAGCTTGTGGCCGATCGGGCTCGGGCCTTCGGGATGCGCATCGTGGCGTACGACCCCTTCGTGTCCGAGGACCGAGCGAAGAAGATGGGTGTCGAATTGCTGGCACTCGACCAGCTGGTCACCGAGTCCGACTTCCTGACGGTGCACCTCCCCAAGACTCCCGAGACCCTGGGCCTCATCAACCGCGACCTGCTGCTCAAAGCCAAGCCATCGCTGAGAGTCATCAACGTGGCTCGCGGCGGCATCGTGCACGAGCAGGATCTCGCCGATTGCGTGCGTGACGGTGTCATCGCTGGCGCTGCGATCGACGTGTTCTCGACCGAGCCGATGACCGAGTCGCCGCTGTTTGAACTCGACAGCATCATCGTCACGCCGCACCTCGGAGCGAGCACGAACGAGGCCCAGGACAAGGCTGGCGACACCATCGCGACCATGGTCGCGATGGCTCTCGCTGGCGATTTCGTGCCGTTCGCTGTCAACGTCGACGCTGCCGAGGCGAACGAGACGCTCCGTCCCTACCTCCCACTCGCCGAACGCCTCGGCGGTCTGTTCGTCGCGCTGAACGGGTCGCTGCCCGACACGCTCGAAATCTGCACCGATGGAGAGATTGCCGGCTACGACACGCGCATCATCGAACTGGCCGTCCTGAAGGGCTTCTTCGGGGCGATCTCTGACGAACCCGTCACCTACGTGAATGCACCGCAGCTGGCCAAGGATCACGGCGTTGAGGTTCGTGACATCAACTGCGCCACGGCAGCCGACTACGTCAACCTGCTCACCCTTCGCGGCGGCGACCACTCGATTTCCGGGACGCTCTCCGGTCCTCGTCACGAGCAGCGCATCGTCAACATCGACGGCACGCCGTTCGACGTCCCGCCGGCCGATCACATGGTGGTCATCAGTAACGACGATCGTCCCGGGGTGATTGGCACGGTCGGCACCGTGCTCGGCAATGCAGCCGTGAACATCGCCGACATGGACGTGGCTCGCGTCGACGGCTCCGGCACCGCCGTCATGTTGATCGCTCCGACTGCCAAGGTCCCCGACGAGACCCTCGCTGCGCTGCGTAACGCACCGGGCATCCTCGACGTCAAGACACTCTGAGTCAGTCGTCAACCGAATCGGTGATCGTGATGCCGATGGCATCGAACACATTGAGGGCCATGTCGCCGATCTGCGAGGGATCGATCTGAATGCCGGCCAACGACGTACCGCCGAGCAGACCCGCCACGTTTGAACCGTGAAATCGGGCGCCGCGGAGCTTGGCCTGCGAGAAGTTGGCGCCTTCGAGGTTGCAGTCGTCGAAGACCGAGTCCGGCAGCAACGCGCCCGTGAAGTCAGCGCCGCGGAGGTCGCACTCGTCGAAGCCGAGATGCTCGGTCTCCGCCATGCGAAACGCGGACTGGTCCAGCCGGCAGCGGATGAATCGAACACGTCGCAACCGGGCCGTGGTGAACACGGCGCCGGTCAGTCGGCAGCCGACGAATTCGACGCGGTTCGCGCCCGCAGCTTCTGCGACCATGCCGGCCATCTCGCAGGAGTGAACGACGGAATCGCGCAGCTGCACACCGTCGAGCACCTGCCCCGTGAGGTCGAGGCCGGTGAGTCGACACCCGCGCACGTCCCAGCCGTCGGTGTCGACGATGTCGACCGAGCCGGTGACATCGAGGTCCTCCCAGGACGTTTCGACATCGATGACGGGATCGACGAGTGCTTCGAGTGCCGCCTGTACCCGGGGTGCGCCCGAGGCGGCGCTCACGAGATGGCGAGCGGGTCGGCCGTCCGTTGCGCCTCGGCCCGGGCGGCCTCGGCAAAGTCGTCGCCGCTGCTGGCGTACAGCACCGCTCGCGACGAGCTCACGATCAGTCCGCGCGCCGTAGCACTGGCGCCGTGCTCGACCACCGTTGCCGCGTCGCCGCCTTGTGCGCCGACTCCCGGGACCAGGAACGGAAGGTCGGGCGCTGCGGCTCTGATCTCCGCGAGTTCCGTCGGGTAGGTGGCCCCGACGACGAGTCCGCAGTCGCCGAGCTGCGACCACTCGTTGGCAACACGCTCGGCAACGTGCATGTAGATCGGTTTGCCGCCGTGCTCAGGGGCGGTGACCAACGATTGGAAGTCGTCGCCGCCCGGGTTGCTCGTGCGACACAGTGCGATGACGCCGCCACCGTCGTTGCCAGTGTGAGCGAAGAATGGTTCGACCGAATCAGTACCGAGGTACGGGTTGACGGTCACGGCGTGTGCGCCGTAGCGGCCGAAGGCCTCACGCGCGTAGTGCTCGGCTGTTGAGCCGATGTCGCCGCGCTTGGCGTCGAGGATCAGGGTGACATCGGGGTACGTCTCGCGGATGTACACGCAGATGCGTTCGAGCGCTTGCTCGGCGCGTTGGCTGGCGAAGTAGGCGAACTGTGGCTTGAACGAGCAGACGAGGTCGGCCGTGGCGTCGATGATTGCCCGACAGAACGTCTCGATCGCGTCGGGCGCGCCGTCGAGCGGAGCGGGCATGCGCGCCGGGTCGGGGTCGAGGCCGACACACAACATCGAGGAGGACGCGGTCCACGACCGTTCGAGCTGCGCATGAAATCCCACGCGCCCGAATGTACTCCCGCCCGCCCCTCAGCAGCCGAGCGTCACTCGACGGTGATTGCTGCCGTCGGGCACATGTCCGCAGCTTCGTTGACCTTGGCCGCCAGTTCAGGGCCGGGGTTCTCCTGGAGGATGTAGAGATACCCGTCGGTCCGCACCTCGAACACCTCGGGGCACACCTGCATGCACGCTCCGGTGGATGCGCAGCTGTCGAAATCGACGATGACCTTCATGTGCTGTTCCTCATTTCCAGTTGGTGCGTCTCAGGTTTTGGCTTGACGGTAGCCGTCTGCGACCGCGGCTTCGGCAGTCGCGTAGCAGCGCTCGGCCCGGGTTCGTTCGTAGAATCGACCGCCCGGGACGTGGAAGATGCCCGAATTGTCATTGCCCTTCATCAGGTGGCTCGGCGGACACGAGCCGTCTTCGTTGGGCGAGACCCAATCGCCGACATCCGCGCTCGATCGTGCTTCGGGCGCATCGACCAGGGTGTTGACGATCGAGGCGGTGCTGGCGCTCGGCGCCGCAGCGGCAGGTTCCAGCGGCGGCCACTCCGGGGGTGTAGACGGCGATGGCGGCGCGTTGTGGTCGCGCCACCACGCCCAGGCGACACCGCCAACCGCTCCGATCAGAACCAGCCAGAGTGAACGGCGCATCGCAGTGACAATCAACGACATGGGCTCACCGTAGCGCCGGCCCTCGACAGCGAGGCGGCTCAGCGCCGCTGGCGCTCGAATGCTGCGAGCACAGCGCGCAGCGATGCCGTCGTGATGTTCGGGTCGGTACCGATGCCCCAGCGGATGTTGCCGTTGCCGTCCACGGTCTCGATGTACGCAACCGCTCTGGCGTCAGCGCCTTGCCCGATGGCGTGCTCGGCGTAGTCGAGCACGTCGAAGTCGCCGCCGACCGATGATCCGAACTCCGAGACCAGTGCAGCGACAAATGCTTCGACCGGACCATCGCCCTGACCGTCGAGGGAATGAGCTGAGCCGTTGACGTCGAGTTGGATCTGAATTGAGGTGTTCGCGCTCGTGTCGTCGTTCGACACCGTGCGCAGTTCGTGGCTGCGCAGGCGCATCTTCGGCTCGGAGGGCATGTATTCGACTTGGAACGCATCCCACATCACGCCCGGGCCGATCTCGGTGCCGGAGTCTTCGGTGATGTGTTGGATGGTCTTCGAGAACTCGATCTGGAGCCGACGAGGCAGGTCGAAGCCGTGCTCGGTCTTCATTACGTAGGCGACGCCGCCCTTACCCGACTGGCTGTTGACGCGGATGACGGCTTCGTAGGTGCGTCCGACGTGATTCGGGTCGATCGGCAGGTATGGGACGGCGAACTTGGCGTACTCGCCGGTGCCGTCGTCGCGGCTCTTGTCGAGCACGTCGATGCCCTTCTTGATCGCATCTTGGTGACTGCCTGAGAACGCGGTGTAGACGAGGTCGCCGACATAGGGGTGACGAGGGCTGACCGGCAGCCGGTTGCAGTACTCCGCCGTGCGGCGAAGCGCGTCGATGTCGGAGATGTCGAGTTGCGGGTCGACGCCGTTCATGAACAGGTTCATCGCCAGGTTGACGACGTCGACGTTGCCGGTGCGCTCGCCGTTGCCGAACAGGGTGCCCTCGACACGGTCGGCGCCGGCCATCACGCCGAACTCGGCGGCAGCCACAGCGGAGCCGCGGTCGTTGTGGGGGTGCAGCGACACGAGCACCGAGGAGCGGTCCTTGATCGTGCGGCCGAACCACTCGATGACGTCGCCGTAGACGTTGGGGGAGTAACACTCGACGGTGGCGGGCAGGTTGAGGATGATTGGTTCGCTCGGCGTCGGCGCGATCACGCTCATCACGGCCTCGCACACTTCGATCGCGTACTCGGGCTCGGTCAGCGTGAAGCTCTCCGGGCTGTACTCGTAGCGAATCTCGGTCGTCGAGCCGTCGGAGCGTGCCGGCAAGAGCGCTTCTTGCTCCTTGCACAGCTTGGCGCCGGTGACCGCGATGTCCTTGATGCCTGCCTGGTCGAGGTTGAAGACGACCTCGCGTTGGAGCGGGTTGGTCGAGTTGTAGAAGTGCACGATGGCCCGAGGGGCGCCGCGCAAGCCTTCGTACGTGCGCTTGACCAGTTCGGGTCGGCACTGCACCAGCACCTGGATCCAGACGTCGTCGGGAATCAGATCCTCTTCGATCAGCTGGCGGAGGAAATCGAAGTCCGGCTGGCTGGCCGAGGGGAAGCCGATCTCGATCTCCTTGAAGCCCATCTTCACGAGCTCGGTGTACATCCGCAGCTTGCGGGCGGGGTCCATCGGGTCGATGAGCGCCTGGTTGCCGTCACGCAGATCGACCGAGCACCAGAGCGGGGCGGTGTCGATGACCGCATCGGGCCAGGTGCGGTCGGCGAGCGTGACCGGGATGAACGGCTCGTACTTGTCGAACGGCATCTTCGCCGTGATTGATTCGGGGCTGACGATTTCAGGAGGCATGATTTCTCTCGTGTGTCTGGAAGTTCAGTTCGTGGGAGCGTCGGCCGAAAAAGCAAAAACCCCCCGGCCGGAGGGCGGAGGGTGCGGGCGAGCGCGACGTAATCGGCACTCGCCCTACATAAGGAGCAGCAGTCGCCTGTCGTTCACAAGGGAAACGATAGCACGGGTCGGAGCCCGTGGCTATGCCCTGATGGAGGGTACGATGATGGACAACATGACAGAATCAACAGTACGGCGGGGCGCTCCCCGCGGCAAGCGACCGCCGCGTCGCTCTGATGACTCGTCGAGCCGGGACCACGTCAACAAGTCCAATCTGACGACGACGAACTCACTCCCGCCCGTCGAGGCACCCACCGGTTTCTTCGATCTCGGCGTCCCCGCCCGCATCGACGACGGACTCGCAGCGTGCGGGTTCGCCCAGCCGTTCAACATCCAGACCGAAGCGGTCCCCGTGGCCATGCAGGGCAACGACGTCTGCGGCCGCGCCAAGACCGGCTCGGGCAAGACGCTCGCATTCGGCGTGCCGATGCTCGCTCGCATCACCGACCAGGCCGAGCCCATGCGTCCACTCGGGCTCGTCCTGGTGCCGACGCGCGAGCTGGCAGTCCAGGTCGCCGAGGTGTTGCAACCCCTCGCCGAGCACGCCGGGATGACCGTGCTGCCCGTCTACGGCGGCGCTTCACGACACCACCAAGTCGAAGAGATGGCCAAGGGCGTTGAGATCGTCGTTGCGACACCGCTGCGCCTGATCGACCTCATCAAGTCGAACGAGATCAGCCTCGATCACATTCAGATCGTCACCCTCGACGAAGCCGACCGCATGGCCGACGACGGGTTCACCCCGCAGGTCGAATGGATCCTGCGGCACTGCGACAGCCGCAACCAGACGATGCTCTTCTCGGCAACGCTCGACGGCGACGTTGGCCACCTCATCCGTGCGTACCAGACCGATCCGATCACCATCGCGACCGACGAGGCGACCGACACCGTCGGCACGATGCACCACCTGTTCCTCGGTGTCCACCACATGGACAAGGACAAGGTCATCGGTTCGATCGGCAAGGGCATCCCGAAGCTGCTGGTGTTCTGCCAGACCAAGCGCAACTGCGACCGCGTCGCGCGCAACCTTGAAGAACTCGGTATCGACGCGCAGGCCATGCACGGCGACATGCAGCAGAGCTCGCGTGAGCGCACGCTGCGCAAGTTCGCCGAAGGAAAGTTGCAGGTCCTCGTGGCCACCGACGTGGCTGCCCGCGGTATCGACATTGACGACATCGGTGGTGTCATCCACTACGAGCCGCCGAAGGACGTCAAGGACTACCTGCACCGCTCGGGGCGTACTGCGCGCGCTGGACGCGACGGCTGGGCCGTCACGATGGTCGAGTACAACCAGATGACCCAGGTCCGCGTCCTGCAACGGATGATGCGCATGGAGCCCACGAAGCCGATCGAGGTGTTCTCGAACAACGCGAAGCTCACCAACCTGAGCGAGTTCGACGAAGTCGTCACCACCTGACCTCAGCACACTCCTCGTATGAGCAACATGCCGGCGGCGGAGTGGGACATCAACGAGGCGCTCGTTCGGGCGTTGCTCGGTGACCAGTTTCCCGAGCTGGCTGATCGACCGCTGACCACGCTCGCCAACGGGTGGGACAACGTGATGTATCGGCTCGGCGACGAACTCACCGTTCGGCTCCCGCGGCGAGAGTTGGCCGTGCCGTTGATCGACAATGAACAGCGCTGTCTGGAACTGCTCGCTCCGCAGTTGACGCTCCCCGTCCCGGTGCCTGTCCATCACGGCGTTCCTTCTGAACGATTCCCGATGCCGTGGAGTATCCGCCCGTGGTTT
This sequence comes from Candidatus Ilumatobacter isfjordensis, assembly GCA_964199985.1. Lineage (GTDB taxonomy): Bacteria > Actinomycetota > Acidimicrobiia > Acidimicrobiales > Ilumatobacteraceae > Ilumatobacter_A > Ilumatobacter_A isfjordensis. The sequence continues at coordinate 18,956 of CAXMZV010000009.1, forward strand.
CCCGGCGTGCTGGCCACCGATGCATCGTTCGACGATCCGACTCGTGAAGCTCGCCGCCTCGGTGTGTTCCTCACGGCGCTCCACGTCCCTGCACCGGACGACGCGCCCTACAACGAGTGGCGAGGTCAGGATGCGAGGGTGCTGGCGCCTCGGGTCGCAACGAACCTCGAACGCATCGATCTCGACGGGCTGTCGACTGCCGACCTGATCAGCTCTCGCTTCGCTGAACTGGTCGACGTCGCTCCGCATGCGGGTCCGCCCGTGTGGCTGCACGGTGACCTGCACGCGGCGAACATGCTCGTCGATGACGGTGGAATCAGTGCGGTGATTGACTTCGGCGACATCACGAGTGGTGACCCGGCCGTCGACCTCGCGATCGGTTGGATGCTGTTCGAGACCGCGGCGCTCGGAGAGTTCCGCCGGGCGCTTCCGCATGTCGATACCGCGACGTGGTCACGTGGCGCCGCGTGGGCATTGCACTTCGCGCTGATGTACTTGGCCAACTCAGCCGACAACGCCCGCCTGAACGCACTGGGACACCGCTTGCTGCCCTCGGTGATGTCACGCGAGCTCGCGTAGCTCGCGCTGGCGGACGTAGGTCGTCACGACGATCACGAGGCTCAC
>CAXMZV010000010.1:0-19514 GCA_964199985.1 Candidatus Ilumatobacter isfjordensis
CACCCTCGATCAGGTGGCGACGATCGCTCGACGCGCGCCGGGCTGGATCGACGCCGACATCCACGACCTCGGGGTGTCGCTCACCGTCAGCCAGCTCAACCGAGTGCTGCGTGACTTTCCGTTCGCGACCTTCGATGCCGACGGCAACGAGATCACACCCGAACCTGTCGCTGAAACCTCGGAAACCGACGACAGCGCGGACACTGCGCCGACCGAGCCGTCGCCGACCGAGCCGTCGCCGACCGAACCACCGACATCGGACGAGTACTGCTCGTCCACGTTCGGTGATGACGGTGTGTTCCGGCTTTACCTCGCCACCGACTTCGAGACCGGCCGCACCATCAGCTCAGCGCTCGCTGAAGCTCACGACCGCCTCTTCCAAGCAGGCCAACAGACGGTCACGATGGTCGACGCCATCCGCGAAGTCGCCGACGCGTCGCTCGGCACCGTCGCGGACGCGGCCCGCGCTTCGCGCTTCAAGACCAGTGTGTTCCTCGAGACCGACGCCACCGCGACTGACATCACCGGATGGACACTGCCGGACGCAATCCGCCAACACCTCACCTGCGACGGACTCCTCTCTCCGGTGTTCGTCGACCACGGCGTCCCCGTCTCGGTGGGGCGCACACAGCGCATCGTGCCCGACCGCACCCGCACCCTGATCGAGCGCCGCGATCACGGCTGCTGCACAGTGCCGGGATGCACTCGCACTGTCGGGCTCGACGTGCACCACATCATCCACTGGGAGGATGGCGGCGACACCGGCACCTGGAACCTCGTGTTGGTTTGCTCGCATCATCACCGCCAGCACCACCGTGGCCTGTTGGGCATCTCTGGCAATGCCGACCTCGCGTCCGGCACCGATGGTGCGGTCGAGTTCACCGACCGGACCGGTCGAAAACTGCTGCCCTCCGGGGCCACACCGATCGCACCAATGGGGCCAACACCACCATCACAAACCCCCTACCACCACCCCATCGGCGAACGCCTCCGCACCGAACACATCCACTTCACACTGCCGCAGCCCGGGTCGAACCAATCCGACGCCGCCTGACAGCGAGACTCCGGCGCACCGCCAACATCACGAACCGGGTCGTCGTGGAACTGTTGTCGATGGACTGTGCCGCACCGATCGATCTCAGCTGTTGAAGAATGCTGCAAGCATCCCGAGTTCCTCAGGGGCACCCGGGATCGCGTCGGCCACGGCGTCGCCCCGACCGGCAAGCGCGTCAATCGCCGCCGGCATCGTTCCCACAATCACATCCGCACCCACTGACACCTCAGCACTGACAAGGGAACCCGCTTCACAACTCACCTCAATGGTGCGGAGGCTGATACCTCTGAGCTGAACAGTCGAGGCGATCGACTGCTCAAACATCATCGACGGCACCAATGCCATCAACAGGGCATACAGGCCGACGAGGCGTTCCTCCTCTTCTGAGGATGGGGCCGCCTGCCCAAGAGGAAGCAACACATCGCGTTCGTGGAGCCAGGAATCCCACAGTACGTGTGCCACGTTGACCGTCCAGTGAGCGGTTCCATACACCGTTCGATCGTGAGTGTCGTCGCCGGATGCAAGCCGATCGCGGATGCCTGCGCGGTAGCGCGTCGATGCCCCTGAGAACCGTTCGATCGTGGTCGTTGGCAACTCGCTTCGCGAGGCTGCCAACCACACTTCAGGGGTGGACCGTGGATCAAAGTCGTTTGAGTCCAGCACCGGATCACCGCTCACCGCAGCCGCCCCCAGTTCCATGGCGTCAGCAACATGGCGCACCGTCTGATGCACCGTCCATTCCGTGTTGCGAGACTGATGGTCCCATTGCGCCGGGGTGAAGCCCTGCCAGGTATCGACGAGACGTTGATCACGAACCGCCAGCATGTCCAGCAACTCGTCAAAGTCGAGGGAAACGCCGTCGCTGGTCGAGATACTCCAATGGTCTGTACGCCCCTTCATTTCATGACCGTAACGGTTCCGACGCCCCACCTGAGTCGGACCCCGCGGGCCACGGTGACGGACGAATGAGGCAGACTGGGGCGGTGACCGAACAGGCGGACCGGAACGACGTGCAGGGTCACACTGCCACCGCTGACCGGCTCGATGGCTTGGCTGACGTCGCCGAACTGATGGATGACACCGACGGCGCGCTGCGGCTCCGTCGTCAAGCGTCTGAGCTTCGCGTCGCAGCGATGCGGTTGCTCGATGAGTGATGAGCCTGCCGGGTGGACCGGTCAAGCTGATGTGGTGAGTTCCGCACCAGACCTGCAGACGCTGCGCAACATCGAACGGCGCGTGCTGTGGCTTGCGACGCGGATCATCGATCACGCGAACTCGCGCGGTACGACCGATGTGAAGGTTGGTGGCCATCAAGCGTCAAGTGCCTCGATGGCGTCGATCATGACGGCGCTGTGGTTCGCGCACTTGAATGGCGAGGACAAGGTGGCGGTGAAGCCGCACGCATCGCCCGTGTATCACGCCATCAAGTACCTCACCGGCGAGCTCGACCGCTCCTACCTCACGACGCTGCGCCAGCGCGGTGGCCTCCAGGCGTACCCTTCGCGCACTAAGGATCCCGACGTCTCGGACTTCTCGACCGGGTCGGTCGGCCTCGGCGCCGTCGCCCCGCTCTTCTCGGCGCTCACTCGTCGGTACGTCAGCTCACACTTCGGAGAGCAATCGCCCGCGCGCTTCATTGCACTCGTCGGTGACGCCGAACTTGACGAGGGCAACGTCTGGGAAGCCATCGCCGACCCTGCCACCCAGGAGCTCGGCAACTTTACGATGGTCATCGACTTGAACCGTCAGAGCCTGGACCGAGTCATTCCCGACATCGCGGCGCTTCGATTGAAACGGTTCTTCGCCGACGCCGGTTGGCACGTTGCGGAAGCGAAGTACGGCAGCCGACTCAGCGCAGCGTTTGCCGAGCCGGACGGAGACGCACTCGAGGTGCACATCGACTCGATGCCGAATGAGGCGTATCAAGAGTTGTTCGCATTGGAGGGCCCTGATGTCCGGCGCAAGTTCCTCGTCAATGCCGGTGAGTCTGTCCGCAATTTCGTGATTGATCTCGATGATGCGCAGCTCAAGCATCTGGTCACCGATCTGGGCGGCCACGACCTCGGCCTGCTGGTCGACACGTTCCGGGAGTGCGACGCCACGCCTGACCAACCGTCGGTCGTCTTCGCCTACACGATCAAGGGCCACGGCCTCCCGATGGCGGGCGATCCGATGAACCATGCCGCGCTGCTGTCGCCCGACCAGGTTGACGCGTTTCGCGGCGAGCTCGGTCTCGATGCTGGCACGGAGTGGGATCGTTTCGGTGCCGACTCGCCAGAAGGCCGGCTCTGTCGCGCTGTCGGCGGCGACATCAACAACGCGCCGCCGACGCCGCGTCCGATCCTCCCGGTGCCAACGGCTGCTCGCTCAATGGTCACCAACGGCGCGACCTCGACCCAGGAGGCATTCGGACGAGTGCTCGCGAGCCTGGCCGATGTTGAGGGCGTCGGTGAGCGCCTGATCACCACGGCCCCTGACGTGTCAATCTCCACCAATCTCGGAGGCTTCATCAACAAGCGTGGCGTCTATTCCCACACTGAACGTGACGATCACGGCGGCGCTGACCGACTGCTGAAGTGGGCGCCCGGCCCGACCGGCCAACACATTGAGCTCGGCATCAGCGAGATGAACCTGTTCATGCTGCTCGGTCAACTCGGACTGAGTCACGATCACCACGGCCAGCACCTGCTTCCGGTCGGCACGGTGTATGACCCGTTTGTGCTGCGCGGCCTCGATGCGTTGATCTACGGGATTTACAACGATGCGAAGTTCGTCGTTGCGGGCACGCCCGCGGGCGTCACGCTCGCTCCCGAAGGTGGCGCGCACCAGTCGACGATCACCGCATCGGTGGGTGCGGAGCTGCCCAACATCACCTACTTCGAACCGGCGTTCGCGAGCGAGGTCGACTGGCTGCTGTGCGATTCGCTCGACCAGCTCAGTCGCCCCGACGGGACGAGCGGCTACCTACGGTTGTCGACGCGGCCGATCGATCAGACACCGTTTGCGAACGTGTTGGCAGCGATGGGGGAGGAGCGGCTCCGGGCGCAGGTGCTTGCCGGGGGGTATCGCCTCATCGACGGTCCCGACGACGGCCGACCCGGGGTCACGATTGTCACGACCGGTGCCATGGCGCCCGAGGCGCTCGCTGCTGCCGCCGAACTCGACAGCGAAGGAGTGCAAGCAACGGTGGTGCACCTCACCAGCCCGGACCGCGTCTATCGCAGTTGGCGTGCGGGCTTTGCTCAGTCCGCCGCGACGGCGCGAGTGGTTCGGGCGCCGAGCCAGCTCCATCGGTTGGTGCCCTCGGTCGAGCGACGCCGCCCGGTCGTCAGCGTGCACGACGCGGCCAGCCACAGCCTTGCGTGGATCGGCTCGGCGCTCGGCACACGGCAGTACACGCTCGGTGTCGATCGCTTCGGCGAGTCCGGCACCATCGCTGATCTGCACGAATTGACCGGCATCGATGCCGGCAGCATCGTCAACGCCACGCTGATCGCCGTCAGCGAAGTCGAGCCCTACGACGACTGAGTCACATCGGGGTCGGGGCCCAACGTGACGCTGGTGTCACATCGGGGTCGGGGTCCGATGTGACTCAGCCGATCCGGAGCACCGATCCTTGGCGGAAGTCGGGTGCTGGAGAGCCGTAAGCAGCGGTGACCGAACGGGGCACCGAGATGTCGGCGAGGTACAGCGCACCGATGACGTCGGAGTCACGCATGCCGATTTTGGGCAGGGCGAGCGTCAACGTTGCATCGGCTCGCACGACTGCACCGGGGGCTGCGCCGGTGGTGACGTCGAGTCCACTCGGAGTGTCGAGCGAAACCACTGTCGCGGGGTGAGCGTTGGCCGCATCGATCAGTGCCGCACTGCGTCCGCTCGGTGCACCGCGTAGGGAGTATCCGATGAGAGCATCGATGACGACGTCGGCCTCGCCGAGCTCAGGGGCGGTCGGCACTCCCATCCGGCGAAGGATGTCGAACTGATGGGCGGGAACTGGCGACAGCTCGCCGCCAGGCCGCGTCGTGGTGACGGTCACGTCGACCCCTGCGTTGGCGAGATGTCGTGCGGCAACCAATCCACCACCGCCGTTCCCACCAGAGCCAGCAGCCACCGCAACTCGCGTGGGCGCAGCGAGATTGAGTACAAGCTGAGCGAGGTTGCGACCGGCGTTCTCCATCATCTGCAGGAGCTCGATGTGCAGATCCTCGATCATCACCCGATCGACCTCGATCATGTCGGCCTCGGTGATCCACGCCACGTCTTCGGCCTCGATGGTCGGTTGCACGGTCACAGCCACATATAGGTCGTCGTTGCGGTCGCCGCCCGTTTGCCATTCGGCAAGAAAAGATCGATCTGGCCGAAGACGAGCGAGCGACCCGGTTTGGTGACCTGTGCGTCGAAAGTGACGGTGCCGATGTGTTCGGGCACGGCGCGTTCGAAGTTGGTGTTGAGTGCCACGGTCGTGAAGCCGCGGTCGGGCTGATCGAGCGACATCATCACGAACACCATGCCGGTGTCCATGCAGCCGAGGATTGCTTGGCCACACATCACGCCGCCGCCGTGTGTGATGTGGTCGACGACGTCCACCTCGAAACGAACGCGACCGGTCGACGCGCTGACAATTCTCAGGCCAAGGTCGTGCATGATCCCGGCACCGCCTTCAGCGTAGTTCGCCGCGATGCGTTCGATCATGGCGGCGTCCGATTCGGCGATGTCAGTCGTGCTCACGCGTCGGACATTAACGACGGGCCCCTGCCTCGCTACGGTCTCGGCGTGCAGCTCAACACCATCCGCCGTGGATCCGGCGACCCAATTGTCTTCATTCACGGCATGGGGACCGCCGCCTCGACATGGGACGCATGCGCTGCAGCGCTTGCGGACCGCTACCTCGCTGTCGCTGTCGACTTGCCGGGCCACGGTGCATCACCGTGCCCTGACGACCGAGCGGCGTTCACTCGCGACGCTGCATTGGACGACCTTGACCTCGTACTCGCCGAACTCGAGGGTCCCGCGGTCCTCGTCGGTCACTCCCTCGGCGGCTACTTGGCGCTCGCACATGCAGCGACTCGGCCCAATGTGGCGCGGGGCATCGTCGTGCTCAACACCGGTCCCGGCTTCCGCGACCCCGAGAAGCGCGAGGGTTGGAACGAACGCTCTCGCCGCAACGCACACCGCTTCGGTGTGCCCGAACGCGTCGTCGACCTGAACCTGCAGCACGACTCGGTGGTGATGATGGATCGGCTGGCGGAGACGACGACACCGACACTGGTCCTTGCCGGCGGAGCCGATCGACCGGAGTACACGGGATCAGGTCAGTACCTCGAACGCAAGATGCCCGACGCCCGGCTCGTCGTCCTCGACGGGGGTGGCCACTCGATGCACGAAGACACCCACGCCATCGAGGTCGCCACCCTGATCGCCGACTTCACCGCCGCCCTCCCCTGAGCAACACCACTCCAACACCAATCCAAAGAATGCAGGGAAATCGTCGCGTGGCGACGCTTTTCCCGCACATTTCGGCCGAGTCATGGGAAGTCGCCGAAATGTGCAGGGAAACCGTCGGTGAGCGACGTTCTTCCTACATTTTTCGGTGTCGGTTCGGCGGGGCTCGTTGATGCAGGTGCCGAGTTGCGAGACTCGGTGATGCCGTCGATCTACTTCGAGGACTTCCCGGTCGGGCGCGTGTTCGAACTCGGATCGGTCACCGTCACTGAGGAAGCGATCATCGAGTTCGCCACTCAGTTCGATCCGCAGCCGTTTCATGTCGACCCTGAGGCAGCGGTCGACTCATCATTCGGCGGGTTGATCGCGAGCGGCTGGCACACCGGCTCGTTGTGGATGCGGCTCTACGCCGACGCGCTGCTGCTCGACGCCGACAGCCGTGGATCACCTGGAATGGAGGAGGTCCGCTGGCGCGCCCCGGTCCGTCCGGGCGACACGTTGAGCGGAACCACCGAGGTCGTGGGTGCGCAACCGTCGAGCAAGGACCCAACGCGCGGCACCGTCTTCACCGAGTCGGCGATGACGAATCAAGACGGAGTCGTCGTGATGACGATGAAGTCGCGCGGCATGTTCGGTCGCCGCAACGCGTGACACAAACGCGCCGTGAGCGATCTCAGCTCCGGCCGGAGCGCAGGACGCCGCTGGGGCGGGCGCCAGTCGGGACACCGTCTTCGAAGGTCACTTGGCCCGACTTGATCGTGTAGCGATAGCCGTCGACGTCCTGCAGGAGCCGCCGTCCGCCGGCCGGGAGGTCGTGCACCATCTTCGGTGCGTGCAAGTGCAGGTGCTCGAAGTCGATGACGTTGATGTCGGCGACCTTGCCGGGCTCGAGACGACCGCGATCGGTGAGTCCGTAGGCATCGGCAGTCTTCGAGGTCTGCAGTTGCACGACCCGCTCCAGCGGGAGTTTCTCGCCGCGACTGCGGTCACGAGCCCAGTGCGTGAGCAGATACGTCGGGAAGCTCGCGTCGCAGATGAGCCCGCAGTGGGCGCCGCCATCGGAGGCGCCAGGCACGGTGGCCGGATGATCGAGCATCTCGCGAATGACGTCGTGGTTGTGCTCGTGATAATTGCCGAGCGGGCTGAACATGAATGATTCGCCGTCGTCCTCGACCAACCAGTCGAGCACGACCTCGCCCGGATGGCGACCTTCGCGCTCAGCGATGGAACCGGCACTCGCCTCGATCGGCGGCTCGTAGTCCGGCGGGTCGCCGAGCCGATACATCTGCGACCAGTTGGTCGCCATGTAGTGCGCAAAACGGTTCTCGGTGAAGGGATCTTCGGCGAGCAGTCGTCGGCGAACCTCGGGATCGCGGAGCAGTGTTGCCCGCTCGGCCAGCGCCAGGTCACGGGTCTCGCGGTAGCTGGGGTGTGCGATGAATGGGTGGAACGAACTCTGCAGTCCGTACAACATGCCCGTTGGACGCACAGCGACTTGCGGAGTCATTGGTGACCCGGCCGCGGTGTTGGCGAGGGCGTCATTGAGTACGGCACGGAACGCATCGGGTGCGGCTGGCGTCTGTGCGAGGGTGAACGTTGTCGGGCAGCCCAGTGCGGTCAGCGTGTCGAGCCATGGCTCGTCGCCGCCGGTGCCTTGATCGTCAGAGACGTACTGGAACACCGCGTGGCCCGAATCGCGCACGGCTTCGCCGATGGCGATCACCTCATCAGGGGTCGAATGGGTGCCGGGCACGAGACCGTGCTTCGACGTGTGCAGGAACGTGCGTGACGTCGAGAAACCGAAGGCGCCGGCGGCGAGTGCATCGCGAGTGATGTCGACCATCTGCCCGATCTCGTCGGCGGTCACGTCGTATTCGTGGGCACGTTCACCGAGCACGTAGGCGCGTACGGCCGCATGGGGGAGTTGGGCGCCGACGTCGATCGTGCGCGGCATCGTCTCGAGTGCGTCGAGGTATTCGCTGAAGCTCTCCCACTCCCAGGTGATGCCTTCGTTCAATGCGCTGCCGGGAATGTCCTCGACACCTTCCATCAGTTCGATGAGGAAGTCGTGTGCGTCGGGTCGGACCGGAGCGAACCCGACGCCGCAGTTGCCCATCACGACGGAGGTGACACCATGCTGGCTCGACGGCGCCATGATCGGGTCCCAGCTGACCTGACCGTCGTAGTGGGTGTGGACGTCGACCCATCCCGGCGTGACAATGTGGCCGGCCGCGTCGATTTCGCGAGTTCCGGCATCAGCGATGTCACCGATCTCGGTGATGACGCGGCCGTCAATGGCGACGTCAGCGCGCCGTGGGGCGGCACCGGTTCCGTCGACGACCATGCCGTTGCGAATCACGAGATCATGCATGCCACCATTGTCGCGAGCGGCCGCGTCGTCCGCCGAGTCGAGTGACGGTTGGTCCCGACCGTTCATGACGTTCCTTTCGAGATGATCTCGTCGACGACGTCTTGCGCGAGATCTGCGGTGTTGCGATCGTCGAGGCAGGTCACGCCGGCTTGGTGTGCGCGTGCCATGAGATGTAGCTGGATCGACCGAATCGTGGTGAGTCGTTCGAGATCGTGGACGGCCTCGTCGATGACATGTTCGCCGTGCTCGTTCGCCTCGGCGATGGTGATCACGCGCTCGACCACCACCGGCGACCTGGCGCTATTGGCCAGGTGTGCGGTGATTGCGCCCGAGAGCAGGTGAACACCTTCGACGATGACGGATCGTCCGTCCTCCACGAATCCAGCGACCACCGCGGCGGCAGCCGACGCGATCCCTTCGCTCTGTCGCTCGAAGCCCGCGAAGGACTCCTCGACAAGGTCGGACACCGGTCGATGCAACTCCGGCATCACGAACGGCGGAACCACGAGTCGCAGCACTTCGTGTACCGCATCGGTGCTCAGCACCTCGGTGATGCCGAGCCGGACGGCAAGCCGCGTCGCGAAGATGCTCTTGCCGACACCGGGCGCACCACCGAGCGCAATCACCATCGGCCGACCCGACTGGACGGACCGTCGCCAAGCAGTCTAACGCCGGGCGACGTTCGAGTCGGGGGCATGCTCGTCGAGGGTGAGCCGCGTCAATTCAACGAGGTCGAGGACTGCGATGTTGTGTCGCTCGTGGTGGAGCAGGCGGGCCTGCACGAGTGACGCGAGCCGGTACGCCTCGTCGGTGAGCACGCCCGTTGCGAGCAAGCTCGTTGCCATCACGCCGCGAGAAAACGGGGCCTCGGTGCCATGTTGGTCGCGGACCACGATCCGCGGATCGATGTCCGCGAGGTCGATCGGCACGTCAGTGCGGCTGTGATTCTGTGAGCGAGATGGTTGGCACGGCGGTCTCGAGTGCGGTCATGCCGATTCGCGCCGGGTTCGTTCGCCGAGGATCGCCGTTGGCCAGGGCGTGCCGACCCAGAGATCGTTCGACCAGTTGGCAGCCAACGTCGCCGTTCGGCGCGCCAGCTCGTTGATCTGCGCGGGGTCGAGCGGTTCGTCACTGTGGAAGGAGTGTCGGAACGCGAGCCGCTCGACTTCGATGCTCAGCTGACGGAGTGAGTTGAGCAAGTGATGTCGCTCGCCGAACCGACAGTCGGGTTCGTGGTCCCAGAGGTCGTGCAGCAGATTATCGAGCTCACGCAGTGTGACGGCGGGTGATTCCGGAGCGGTGAGGGTGTGCATGATGACAGTCCTTTCGTCGGAGGCGAGTGGAAGCTCGTCTGGCTTTGACATAACTTAACACACATATTTAAAAAGGTTCATTATTGTATTTAGGTCATAACGTAGGTAATGTTGATGGCTCGTGATTTGGCTGCTTTTCCTCCACCTCGCAGCCTGCGTCGCGTTGATCGTTTCTGGGGATCGGCTGGGGCGCCGGTCGTTTTTCGTTGCCGGCGCACCGATGCTGGCCTCGGCAGTCGTGGCGTTCGATGCGATGGTCAATCGTCGGAGTCGAACCGAGTCATTCCAATGGGTCGAGGGTCTTGACCTCACGATGGCGGTTCGCCTCGATGCACTCACCTCCGTGCTGTTGTTGATCGTCTCAGGCATCGGGGTGCTGATCTGCATCTATGCGGCGGGGTACTTCGCCACGGGGACTGTCGGGATTGGTCGCTTCGCCGCCACGCTCCTTGCGTTCTCGATGGCCATGGCGGGCCTCGTCGTGTCGGACACGGCCTGGACCCTGTTCGTGTTCTGGGAACTCACCTCGATCACGTCGTTCCTGCTCATCGGGCACAAGCGGACCGATGCGAGTACACGGATCGCCGCACGGCGGGCGCTCGTTATCACCGCGTCGGGCGGCCTCGCCCTGCTCGCCGGCTTCGTTGCACTGCTCGATGTCGCTCCGGGTATGCGCCTGAGCGAGATGGAACCGGTCACCGGTGGATGGGCGACTGCCGCCGCGGTCCTGATTCTTGTCGCAGCCGCCACCAAGTCCGCGCAGGTGCCATTCCATGTCTGGCTGCCCGGCGCCATGGCCGCACCGACGCCGGTCAGCGCATATCTGCACTCCGCCACGATGGTGAAGGCGGGTGTGGTTCTGGTGGCTGTCGCATCACCCGCATTGAGCGAGACCAGCGTGTGGACGCCGCTTGGCGTTGCGTTCGGTACCGCCTCGATGGTCTGGGGCGCTGTCGGTGCACTCCGTCAGGTGGACGCCAAGCTGATCATGGCGTGGGGGACGGTGTCCCAGCTGGGGTTGATGATCGCGCTGTTGTCGATCGGCTCGGCCAAGGCCACCTTTGCCGCGGTGGCGATCGTCGTTGCGCACGCACTGTTCAAGGCAGCGCTCTTCATGGTCGTCGGCGAGATCGACGTCCGCACGGGAACGCGTGACATCAACGAACTCCACGGGCTTCGCCGTTCGATGCCGGTCGCGTTCGTGGTCACGCTCGTCGCATCAGCGTCGATGGCTGGTGTGCCGCCACTGCTCGGATTTCCGGCGAAGGAGGCCGCGGTCGAAGCAGCGCTGGGTCTGCAGGGTGGTGAGCGAGCGGTCATGCTCGCCGTCATCATCGGTGGTTCGATCCTCACCGTTGCCTATACGACGCGATTCGTGCTTGGCGTCTTTGGTCGATCAACTGGTGAGCCGACCGCCGTCGGTCCGGCTCGCCCGATGATGGCGGTGCCATCCGTCATCCTCGGCCTTGCGACGCTCGGTGGCTTCGTTGGGCTCGGTTGGGTCACCGGCATCGTGCGCGGTGCCGCGGTGGTGCTCGACCCGAAGGCCGAGGTCTATTCCCTGCTGCGGTGGCCCGGCTTCACTGATGCGTTCCTCATCTCGGCCGGCATCGTGATCGTCGGTGGCGTGGTCGGTACGGTGCTCGCTGCGCGACTCACCGGCCCCGCCCCGCGGACCGTCGGAGCAGACCTCGTCGATACGACCATTGACCAAGTCGTCGTGGTGGCTCGCGTTGTCGCCGCGCGGGTGCAACATGGTTCGCTGCCGGGGTATGTCTTGACCATCGTCACTACGGCGGCGCTTGCGGCCACGCCGTTCATCTGGTCATTCGACCTGGAGCCGATCTACGGGTGGGACAACCTCGGCCAGGGTGTGCTCGCCGTGTTCATTGCCGCTGCGGCCGTCGCTGCAACACGCGTCCGGACGCGACTCGGTGCAGCGCTGGTGCTTGGTGCGATCGGATTCGCAGTGACCGGTTTGTTCGTTGCGCACGGCGCGCCCGACTTGGTGTTGACCCAACTCCTGGTCGAGACCGTCGTTGTGGTCGGGTTCGTCGTTGGCCTCGGCCGCCTCACCACGGTCTTCCCGCGCGTCGGGGGACTGTGGATGTCGTCGCGAGTTGTCGTGTCGGCTCTTGCCGCAAGTGCCACGGCCGTCGCGCTGATCGCGAGCTCGGGCCGCCTGGCCACGTCGCCGCCGGCCAACTCGGTGACGGATCGGTTGACGGAGGAAGCCGTCGAGGTAGGAGGCGGCAAGAACATCGTCAACGTTGTGTTGACCGACGTTCGTGCGCTCGACACGCTCGGTGAGATCATCGTGCTGGTCGCCGTGGCCGTCGGTGTCTTGGCGCTCACTCGGCGCCAACCTGACGACGAGTCTGAACTCGAAGCCGATCACGGTGCAGATCAACCCGACTCGGATCCAGTGGCGGTGACGACATGATCGCTCGGCGCTCTCCAATCGTGCAGCTGAGCGTGCGCGCGGCCACACCGCTCGCCCTCATGGTTGCGGTGTTTGCCTTCTTCGCGGGCCACAACCGTCCGGGAGGTGGATTCGCAGCGGGCCTGCTGCTGGGTGCGGTGTTGGTGTTGCGGACGGTCGCGGGTCTGTCGCAACCGCTTCGCCCCGTTCCCACGTTGGCGGCGGGCGGCATCATTGCCGCCGTCGTGGCGTTGCTCCCGATCATGTGGGGCGATGTCGCCCTCGACCAGGTCGTTGTCGAGACCACGTTGCCCTTGCTCGGCAAAGTCAAGAGCGGCACGGCCCTGCCGTTCGACCTGGGCGTCACCGCAATCGTCGTCGGCTTGGTCGTCGCGTTGCTCGAGGGGTTCGGCGCCGAACAGCTCGCAGGACCGAAGGGAACTGACGAATGAGCGCGGCACTGATCTTTGCTGTCTCGGTACTGGTGGGCGCCGGCGTCTTCCTCATTACGTCGCGCTCGCTCAGTCGCATCGTGCTCGGCTTCGCCTTGCTCGGTCACGCAGCGGTCTTGGCGTTGCTCGCGTCCGGTGGCCGTGCTGGTGCACCACCACTCGCCGGGATGGATGACGGTCGCCTGTCCGATCCGCTGCCGCAGGCGTTCGCGCTCACGGCCATCGTCATCTCGTTCGGCCTCACGTTGTTCGTTCTTGCGCTCGCCCGTCGCCAGCAGGTGTTGACCGGCGACGACCTCGTCGAGGATGACATCGAGGATCGCCGCATCGCAGCGATCGCCGATGGAGATGTGGTCGCAGCATCGACCGACGAAGAGGAGACCACATGAGTGCGCTCGTGACGCTCGCTGTGATTGGCCCGTTGTTGGCGGCCGCGCTGGGCCTGGCGATGCCGCGCTGGCCCCGTGTCCGCGACGCGATCACGCTGACGGGTCTTGCTGGGACCGCGGCCGCTGCGGTCGCACTGTTGATCAGCGTTCGACGCGACGGAGCGATCGTCGTTCGCGTTGGCGGGTGGAGCCCCGACCTCGGCATCGTGTTGGTCGCCGACCTCTTTGCGGCACTGATCCTCGTCGTCGCCACCGCAACGATCCTGGTGGTCGAGGTGTTCGCGATCGGACAACGGAGCACGGCAGCAGGCGCGGACCTGAACATCGTCGGGCCGATGTTGCTCATGCTCACCGGCGGCGTCAGTCTGGCGATTCTCACCGGTGATCTGTTCACCCTCTTCGTTGCCTTCGAATTGATTCTTGTGTCGAGCTACGTGCTGCTCACGCACCAGGCGCGGCGCGCTCAGGTGCGGGCGGGCATGACCTACGTGGTGATCAATCTGCTCGCCTCGACTCTCTTCCTGCTCGGCATTGCGTTCGTGTACGCCTCCACTGGCACGGTCAACATCGCCGCTCTGGCTGAGCGCATCCCCGACCTCGACACCGGGACCCGTCTCGGGATCGGCATGTGGTTCCTCATCGTGTTCGGCACGAAGGCGGCGATGTTCCCGCTCTTCTCATGGCTTCCCGACAGTTACCCCACGGCGCCCACCACCGTCACTGCCGTCTTCGCCGGTCTGTTGACCAAGATCGGCGTGTACGTGATGATCCGATTCCACACGTTGACGGGCATGGACGACCTCGGCCCGGTGATCTTGGCGGCGGCTGGCGTCACGATGCTGGTCGGCGTTGCTGGTGCACTTGCACAAGATGACGTGAAGCGAATTCTCTCGTTCCACGTCGTCAGCCAGATCGGCTACATGCTGATGGGCCTCGGCCTGTTCACCGTTGCCGGTGTTGCGGGTGCGGTCCTGTTCCTCGTGCACCAGATCCCGGTGAAGACGGTGATGTTCCTCGTCGGTGGTCTGATCGAAGACGATCAGGGGAGTTCGTCTCTCGATCGAGTCGGCGGGCTCGCCATACGGCGTCCGCTCCTCGCCGTGCTCTTCGCCGTGCCGGCGCTGAGCCTGGCAGGCATCCCACCGTTCTCCGGATTCGTCGCGAAGCTGTCGCTCGTCGATGCGGGCTTCTCGGCTGGTTCGGTCGCGATCGTCGTCGTGTCGCTGGTTGCCAGCGCCTTGACGCTGCTGTCGATGTCGAAGATCTGGCTGGGTGCGTTCTGGCGAACTCCCACCCCACCGGCGATACCGGCGTCACAGCCCGCGGCGCGGCGCACGATGGTCTTCTCCACCAGCGTCGCCGTTGCCGGCACCCTTTCCGTTGCTGTATTCGCCGGTCCGCTGTGGGACATGAGTGAAGAGATCGCGCGCGATCTCCTCGACGGATTCACCTACATCGACCAGGTCAACGACGCTGGCGACGACGTGGTCGTCACCAGCGAGGCGGGGTCATGAACGCTCGGTCGCTCGTGGTCGTCGTGGCACTCGTCGGCGCCTGGTGCGCGCTGTGGGAGTCGTTCAGTTTTGCGAACGTGCTGTCAGGCATCGCCGTGGCTGTGCCCGCGGTGATGTTCACCGGCAGTCAGACGAACGGCCGCACCATCCGGATCGTTCCGGCAATCAAGCTCGTGTGGCTGGTGACCGTCGATCTGGTCATGTCGACCGTCCATGTCGTGTGGGAGATTCTCACGCCGATCGACTACACGGACGAGACGATCATTGCGGTCGACACCCAGGTCGAAGCACGGTCCCACCTGTTCCTGCTCGTCGTCGCGATCACGCTCACGCCGGGCACTGCCGTTGTCGACACCGACCCCGACACCGGGCGGCTCTACATCCACCTGCTGCACGCCGATGCCGAGCCACAGGTGATCGAACACGTTCGCCGACTTGCTGAGCTCGCCTGCCAAGCATTCCCCAGCGACGAGACCGCCGAAGTCGCACGGCTGGCCGAGGAGGCCACATCATGATCATCGGCATCGCGATTTCGATGTTTGCGCTGACCGCTCTTGCCGCGACCATTCGCGTCGTGCGGGGCCCACACCTCGCTGACCGTGTCATTGCGCTCGACGTTGCCCTGGTCGCACTGATGGCAGCGATCGCCACGCACGCCGCCGAGACTGGCACGACGACCTATTTGAGCATCGTCGCAGTGGTTGCGATCGTCGGGTTCACGGCCACGGTTGCGCTGGCACGGTTCATCGTCGCCGAGCACGAAGACAGTGACATTGGACGACCAGAGCGTGGTGGGTCGATCGCCGAGGAGCCGTTGTGAACCCAGTGTCACAGGCGTTGATCCTCGCCGGCGCCGTGCTCGGCATGCTCGCTGGTGTTGGGCTGCTGCGATTCTCGACGCCTTACGCTCGCTTCCATGCTGCCGGCAAGGCGAGCCCGATCGCATTCCTGCTCGTCGGTGCGGGAGCGAGCCTCGAGGTCGGCCTTGCCGGTGCCGGACAACTTGCTGTGGCCGCGGTGGCGCTCGTGCTCACCCTGCCCGCCGCGACGCACCTGCTGTTTCGCGCCACCCACCGCACGGTGGCGTCGCCACACCTCCGCGACGATGCGCTTGCTCGCGCCGAAGCGGCCGCGAGCACGCATCACCACCAACTCGACGCCGAGCACTCGTCCGACGACCCGGCCGCATCCGGCGAGTCGGGCACCGACTGATCGAACCTGCCCGCAACATCTGATCACCGACCACTGAATGAGGGGACATCACGTGGCCACCACCGACACAATCGGCGCTCAACAGACAGCATCAAAAACCTATGATCGACGCATGGCGTTGATGGAACCCGAACTCGAACGGCCGTCGTGGACGTTTCTCACGAACCATGCACACGTGATGGTCGCGCTCAGTCGCGATCCCGAACTGCGTCAACGAGACCTGGCCTACGTCATCGGAATCACGCCGGGCGCCGTGCAGCGCATCCTCGATGATCTCGAACGTGCCGGGTACGTGAAGCGCGAGAAGGTCGGCCGCCGCAATCGTTACGAGGTGCTCACCTCGGAGTCACTGCGCCATCCCCTCGAGGAGGGCCACAACATCGGCGAGCTCCTCGAAGTGCTCCGCGACTGACCGTTGCCAGAAAAATGTGGCACGAGCGTCGCTGAGCGACGATTTCCCTCCACATTTCGGGCGGCTCGATTAGAGGCCGCGGCTGAGGGGCCAGAGGTCGGGGAAGTCGGCGGCGCGTTGTTCCATCTGCGCGGTGAACGCTTCGGCCATGTCGTCGGTGTCGAACATCGACGCGTTCCAGTTGGCGATGTATTCCAGACCGTCGGCGATCGAGTGCTCTTGGCTGTATTGCATCGACTTCTTCGTGCCCCAAACCGCCATCGGGCTCTTGCTGGCGATTTCGGCGGCGATCTCATGCACTCCTGACAGCAACGCCTCGTGGTCGGCGAAGACCTGGTTGACGAATCCGGCGGCGAGCGCTTCATCGGCCGACCATCGACGGCCGGTGTACGCGAGCTCGCGCACGATGCCTTCGGCGACGAGCCGGGGCATGCGTTGCAGCGTGCCGACATCTGCGGTCATGCCGATGTTGATCTCGGCGATCGAGAAGTAGGCCGACTCGGACGCGTAGCGAAGATCGGCAGCTGAGACCATGTCGATGCCACCACCAACACAAGCACCCTGAATTGCACAGAGCACCGGCATCCGCGCCCGCTCCAGGGCAGTGAACGAGTCCTGTAGCTTCATCGCGGTCGAGCGGAATCGTTCGCCCCGGCGACTCGCATGCTTCGCGCCGTTGCTGTCGGACAGCGTTGTGTCCGACTGGAAGACCGAGAGGTCCATACCGGAGCAGAAGTGTTTGCCCTCGCCGGACAGGACGACGGCGCGCACCGAGCCCGATGCCGACATCTCGTCGACGATGGCGGGCAGGTCGTTCCAGAACGAGGCGATCATCGAGTTCGCCTTCTCCGGTCGGTTCATCTTGATGTGGCCGACCTTGTCGGTGATTTCGACGTCAAAGCACTCGTGTCCCATGCTCTGAGTTTGGCAGAGCGTCGACTGCAGCTGCAGATCGTGCGACCAGCGCGAAATCAGATCGGCTGCAGCGATGGTCGACCTGCACCCCGTAGCGAACTGGTCGATTCGCTGCCTCGTCTACGATCAGCGCCATGCCCGTGTCGCTCGACGATTCGTTCGTCAACCGCGCATACACCGAGATCTTTCGCTGCGATGCGGACCAGGTCATCGGGAGGTTACCTCGGATCGGGCAGGGCCCGCTCACGAACCGGCGCGTCCTCGATCGACTTCGAGCCCACATCGAAGCGGGCGAATCGGTGCAGGCGATCAACTACCGATTCGATCGAGCAGCGTTTCGACTTCGGTGGAGCATCGATCCGATCATGCGCGACGGCGTCGTTGTGGGGTTCGTCGCACAGATGCGTGATGTCACCCTCGAGGATCGAATGCGGCGGCGCCTCGCGGCACTCGACACGCTCATGAGTCGCGGCAAGGTGGCCTCGAGGCTGGGTCGCACCGAACGGCTGGGCCCTGTCGCTCAGGCCCTGGCGAGTGCGCTCCGCCCGCTGGTCGCCGAGATCGGATCAGCGTCGGTCCGAATTGGTGATGCTCACGAGGCGACCCAGATCGATGCGAACGTGCTCGACGACTGCGCTCCCGACATCGTCGAGACGGCGATCGGCGCGGTCGGTTCGATCAGCGTGAGCACGCATCCGGATGCCGGGGCCTTGGTCGACCGCCTGGCAATCGATGAGCTGGGCGAGCACGCTCGTTGGCTGCTCGAGCTCGGCGAACCGGGATAGTCCCACTGGCGTGCCGCTGCAGAAAATCCTCAAGTTCGGCCGGGATGCTGCCGATTCGGGAGGGAGCCCTTTGGTGTCGGCGCTGGCTCCCGCTGTCAGGATGAGTGGCGGTTGACCCGCTGATTGGCCCGACCGATCGTTGAGTTCACACGTCGTCCGTCTGATTCGGCCTGTCTGTGGTTCGACTAGAACTGAGCAGATGGAGAGCGCCCCGTGAGCATGATTGATGCATCCACGAGCGGCGTGCGGTTCCCGAAGCCGATCCCGTTCGGATGGTTCTCGGCAGGCCGGATCAGCGAGATTCCCTCGGACCTGATCGCGGCGGATGGTCAGGCCGGCGCGGTGTGGTCGTTCCAGGCGGTCGACCGTGAGCTGGTTGCCTGGCACGACGGTGATCAGTACCGAGTCGCCGATGCGTTCTGTCCCCACCTTGGCGCCCATCTCGGCGTCGGCGGTCGCGTCGACGCCGGGTGTCTGGTGTGCCCGTTCCACGAGTGGACCTTCGACGGGTCGGGAGCCAACGCCTCGATTCCGTTCAGCGATCGCACCAACGCGAAGGCGACGCTGCGGATGTACCCCACAACGGAGATCGACGGTCACCTGCGTTTCTGGTACCACCCGGACCCCACTGTCGAGCCAACGTGGGAGATTCCGACCCTGATCGACGACACGATGGTCCCGTGCGGGACGGCTGAATGGACGGTCGCGTCGTACTGGCAGGAGATGGCCGAGAACTCGATCGACATGGCGCATTTTGTTTTCATCCACGGCTCGCCAGGCCTCGGCGAGGTGAGCAGTGCAACTGCCGAGCCCGCGGCCGACGGTTCACCGACGAGTTCATCAGGGGGCCCGATCCGGCACGTGATCAACAAGACGGTGTACGAGACACCGAAGGGTCTCGAGCACGGCGAACTCAACGTCGACATGTACGGGCCGGGCACGAGCGTCACGACGTTCGCACTGTTCGGCACGATCAAGCTGTTGGCGACAACCACCCCGATCGACGACGGGCACTGCACGATTCGGATGAACTTCTTCCACGACGGTGAAGAACTGTCCGCTGCGATCGCACCGGCGTTCGTCAAGGAGGTGAAGCGCCAGTTCGAGCAGGATGTGCCGATCTGGGAGAACAAGCGCTTCGTCGCCTCACCGGCGCTCGCCTCGTATGAGAAGCCGATCACTGAGTTCCGCTCCTGGGCCGCCCAGTTCTACGCCGGGGGAGGCGACTCGTGA
>CAXMZV010000011.1:0-19406 GCA_964199985.1 Candidatus Ilumatobacter isfjordensis
TCGACCGGCTGGACGATGTCGTCGGCCCCGAGGTCGCTGAGCAGATCGACGCGGCCGTCGGCGCCTTGTGGGAGAACTCCAACACCTCGGGGTTCGCGATCGTCACCGCAGCGGTCGTTGTGTATTCGGCCTCGATTTTGTTCGTCGCGTGGCGCGACACGCTCGAGGCGATCTGGGAGTTGCCCTACCGGACCGGTCTGAAGACCTCAGTTCGGCGACGAATTTTCGGTGCGATGGGGCCGATCGCTGCCGGTGTCCTCCTCGCGACGGTCGTGATCATCGAGATATTGACTGCACTCGTCGCGGACTTCATCACCTCGCCCGTCTTCGGCGCGATGATCCAGGCGATGCAGACGATCTCCCCCGCGGTGCTGTCGGTCGTTGTGCTCGCGCTGATGTATCGGGTGTCGACCAGATTCAGACCACGATGGAGGGACATCTGGCCCGGAACTCTGTTGGCTGCCCTCGCGCTCAGCGTCCTGGCGTGGGGCTACGGACTCTACGTACGGAACTATGGCAGCTCGAGCGCCGGCGGGGTAGCCGGAACCGTGGTGCTCGGGCTCGCTTTCATCTACTACTCCGCGCAGATCTTGCTCTTCGGTGCCGAGGTCGTCAGCGCGTTGGCTGACCACAGGGGGCGTCCCATCCACCTCGCTGTCGACCGAGCCGAGGCCGAAGACGCGACTGACGACTCATGAGCAGGCGAGGTCACACCGGTCGGCGAGCGGTCGCGGTGTACCGCTCGTCGCCGGGGATCGCGTCGAGGGCGATCGATATGAAGCCGGCGGCGGTCAGGCGTCGCTTCAGTTCGGCCCGGGTGAACGGCCACATCCTGACCGGGTACGACCGAAGCGTGGCGCGGTCACCGTCGAGGAAGATCGGTGCGATCTCCAGCACGTGCGGATCACCGAACGCCTTGGGAACGTGCCAGGAATAGGTGCGCACACAGTGTGTGCCGTCGCGCTCGACGATGCCTGGCTCGATCTCCACACGACTGCCGGCGCCGTGCACGAGCTCCCAGTCGTGGGTATCGAGCACGAGCATTCCGCCGGGTCTGAGGATCGAACGGAACCCCTCGAACGCCGCAATCGCGGCCGGAGCGCCGGGAGCGTGGGCGATCGAGTTGCCGATGCAGAAGATCGCGTCGAAGCTACCCGGCTCGAAGCTGGCCGGAAGGTCTGCCCACGCGCTGGTGATGACGGTTGCCTCGTCGGCGTCCGCGGCTCGGAGGCGTTGCCGTGTAGCGGCCACCATCTGGTCGCTCGCATCGGATGCGGTGACGTCAAACCCGCGCCGTAGCAGAGCGGCCGCGTCCACCCCGATGCCACAGGCCGCGTCGAGCACGCGTGCTCCGGGCTCGAGTAAGGACATTGCAGCCCTGACCCCGGGCGTGTCGCTGCCCAGGAACAGTTCGACGTCGTCGAAGAACCAGTGATAATCGGCGGCCAAGGACCCGTATTGGTCCTCGGTCATGTCAGCCGAGGATTTTGGCCTTCTGAGCGGCGAACTCAGCGTCGGTCAGGACGCCCTGCTCGTGAAGTTGACCGAGTTGTGTCAACTGGGCGATTGGGTCAGGTGCGGCGGCCACAGGTGCGGGAGCCGCTGCAGGCTGGGAATCGGCGAGGCCCTGATCGTAGGCGGATTGCTGAGCGGCGGCGTCTTCTTGCTGGCCCTCATTGAACTTCCTCGTCTGTCGGCGGCTCACACCGCCGGCGACGGCACTCGCCGTGCCAGCAACTACTGCGGTTCGGCCCATAGTCCGGACCAGTCCTCCACGTCGGCGACGCATCATGACCGTACTCCTGTTTCTGTAATGGTTGTTGTGGTCATCATCCCTCCAGCGAGGCTTCCAGCGCGTCGAGCTCGTCGAGCGCACCAATGATCTGTTGGACCGGAATCCGGCCGCTGTCAACGAGCACCCCACCGGCTTCTCGGAGGGCAACGGCGAACGGCGCCGCCCAGGTATTTTCGAACACCAGCATGATTGCTCGCGTGTCGACTTCCATCGCCTCGCCGGCGGCCGCGATGTCTTCCTCGCCCAGCATGCCGGTCTCCAAACCGTCGAATACGTTGACGTGCATGGCCTCATCGCCAGGCAAGTCGGATATCTCGATTGCCTGCACCGAACCATCGGAGAGCTTGCGAATGAACATCACGTCCAGGATGGTGATCAACCCGCGATCAACGAGGTCGAGGAGAGGCGGCGCAGCCTTGCCGGTCAACGGTTGGTCGAACTCGATCAACATCCAGTCGATCGGTCCCATCTCTCTCATCTCGTCTGTCACGTGTCACGTCCCATCATGTCGAATGCTGATTTCTCAATCTAACACTGGGCCAGTGAGACGGCTATTCACAATCGGCCGACTACTGCGTCGCCATGGCGATTCGGTAGCGCTCTTCGGGGTCGATGAAGTGGTCGTTGTCGTCGTCGCCGGTGTCGATCTGTACCCATTCGATCTTGCCGGTGAACTTGCTTTCGGCGGCGGTGTAGTTGGACATGACCGGTGTTCCGGCTTCGTAGCCGACATCGGTGGTCTCGTCTGCTGAGAAGATCATCGGCTGTGTCGCTCCGACCCGACCGGTTCCCACCGCGGTGCCGTCGTGGTACAGCGTCACGTCGCCGCCCTTGCCAAGACCATCACCGTCGTAGGCGAACTCCATACGCACCTGATGTGTACCCGACGGGATCGCGCTCTCGGCCGTCACCCGCCGAAGCGGCCGCCCTGGGCAATGATCGTGCCGTGGCATCCTGCGTCGGGCACCGCGATTTCTGCGGTGACCGAGAACGATCGGTTCTTATTATTGACGACGCTGCTCTCAGACAAACGACCCATGCCGGCGAACAAGAGTTGAGTGGTGCCTTGCACAAGAGTCGGGCGGCCGGCCAGCGACGGTTCGAACCGCTCCGAGACGCGGTCATCCATCGGCAGCACGTTGTACTTGGTTGCTTCGATGATCCACAGTCGTTGCAATTTGGCGAGCATCTCGGGATGCTCGGCAGCCAAGTCTCGGGCCTGAGTAAAGTCGTTGTTGCCGTCATACAACTCCCACACGTCGTCGTCGAAAGCCGGCAGGTCACCACCGACCATCACCCACGGGATCTTGTGCTGCGTGACGGCACTCCACCCCTTGTGGTAGACGCCGCGGTTACCGAACATCTCGAAATACTGCAGGTCGTGGCGCTGGGCCTCGTCGGGTGCGTCGAAGCTGTACGTCATCGACGTCCCCTCCATCGGGGACTGCTGCACACCGTTGACCATCGTCGGCTCCGGCAGCCCGGCCGCCTCGAGGATCGTCTGCGCCACGTCGATGACGTGCGTGAACTGTGAGCGCAGGCCACCGGCGTCTTTGATGCGATCGGGCCAGTGCACGATGGTGGCGTTACGTGTGCCTCCCCAGTGCGATGCGACCTGCTTGGTCCACTGGAACGGGGTGTTCATCGCCCACGCCCAGCCGACCGAGAAATGGTTGTACGAATCTGGTGAACCGAAGTCGTCGATCTTGGAAACCATGAACTCCGGCGTCTCCAAATCGGCCATGCCGTTGAAGTTCGCCAGCCGGTTGGTCTTGCCGCGTCGGTGTTGGTCGTCCCGACGAAATCGATCGGGTGCGCTGCTGAACTACTCGAAACCGGCGACCCGGGCATGGCCTGGTCCGCAGGCCCTCTCCCGGAGACTCCAGCGGTCGAGCGACTGAAGGGATTCCTGGATGAAGTGGCCAGGAGGCCGGAGCTGATGGACGATCCTCGTTCGGTGGCCGGCCACCCGGATCGACAGCGGCAAGTTCGTGAGGGACGCCATCGAGTTCGTCGACCGCACGAAGACATTCCAGCCGACAATGAGTGGGTTGTGCCGAGCGGCGTGTGCATCTGAAAGTCGGGTTCGACGGGCCTTCATTGAGATCCTCGATGCCCCCCGTCCGAGTACTTCAAGTATCGGCTCCTCAACAAGCTCCGCGACGAGTTGCTGCTTGGCGATCCAACCCTCGACTCGGTCACACGCATCGCGAGTTCGCTCGGCGTGACCCAACTCGGTCGGAGTGCCGGTCGATATCGTGCGCTGTTCGGCGAGCTTCCTCGCGGCACACTGCGTTTGCGGCCGACGCGACACCGATCTCGGAGCGCACGGCGGACACGACCTGGATCACGGCGATTCTGAATATCGCAGCGTTCCTGGAACCGTGTTCGACCGAGGCTGTTCCCAATAGCGTCGGGTGATCGGTGCGACCGGGCGATGTCGAGTGGCGCCGGAGCTTCCAGAGTGGTCTCCGTCGGGAAACACCTCGACCGAGACAGAAAGAGAACATCATGAACTCAACCAAGACCGCACTCGTCACAGGAGCCACCTCGGGCCTCGGCTTCGAGGCGGCCGTCCATCTCGCTGGCGACGGATACGGACGAGTGATCGTCACGGGACGGTCCATCGCTCGTGCGACCACGGCCGCGCAGGCGATGGCCGAACGGACCGGGTCCGACGTCTTCGAGCCGCTGGCGCTCGACCTGAACAGCACTCAGAGCGTCGAGGTGGCAGCCGCCCAGCTGACCAGCGCAGGGAATCAGATCTCAGCGTTGCTGCTGAACGCTGGCATGGTGGGCGGGCCGAAGCTCGTCCGCACCGCAGAGAACGTCGAGATCACCTTTGCTTCCTCGTTGATCGGCCATCACCAGTTGACGATGCGATTGCTCGACGCTGACCTCATCGCACCGAACGCTCGCATCGTGATCGCTGGATCGGAAGCGGCTCGCGGTGACGTTCCGACATTCACCCCGGTCGACCTTCCGTCATACGCCGCCAAACAGTTCGAAGGCGACCTCGAAGCAGCTGCGACGAGCCTGATCCGTCACGACGGCCCGCTCAAGTACAAGCCGGCCGCTGTGTACGCGACCACCAAGTTGTTCGTCGCGTGGTGGGCGTCAGTGCTCGCCGAACAACTCCCGGATGGGACCACAGTGAACGCCGTGTCTCCAGGGAGCGCCCCGGGTACGGACGCTGGTCGCAACGCCAACTTCTTCATGCGCAGGATCATGATGCCGGTGATGAAGATGATGCCGAAGCGCCTCGGTATGGCGGCGCCGGTGGCGGTGGCCGCCGAGCGGTACACCGATGCCGTCCAATTCGGACCCGAGGTCAGCGGCAAGTTCTTCGCCTCCGCCCCCAAGAAGATGACTGGTGCACTCCATCAGGTCGACCTTCCCCACGTCAACGACCGCGACAGCCGCAACGCAGCATGGTCAGCAACCGTCGCCGTCGCTGACAGCCACCAGGTCGAGACCGCCATCTGATTCAGACCAGCGCGGGCTCGCGGTCGTCGGTTGTCTGCGGCTCTTGCGGAACGTCGATGTCGAGGTCGGGGAGATCGATCTCGCCTTCGATGTCGATGGTGGGCATGAGACGGTCGAGCCAGTTCGGCAACCACCAGTTGGCGTCGCCCATGAGCTTCATCGTTGCCGGCACGAGGATCATGCGAACGATGCTGGCATCGACGAAGATCGCGGTTGCGAGACCGACTCCGAACATCTTGATCGTCGGATCGTTGCCGAAGATGAAGCCGCCGAAGACCGCGATCATGATCAGCGCCGCCGAGGTGATGACCCGAGCAGTGCCGGCGATTCCGTGGATGACCGATGTGTCGTTGTCGCCAGTTGCGAGGTACTTCTCACGAACTCGTGACAGGAGGAACACCTCGTAGTCCATCGAGAGGCCGAAGAGTACGGCGAACATGAACATCGGGATGAAGGGGTCGATTGGTGATGTGGACTCGAGGCCGATGAGTCCGGCACCCCAGCCCCATTGGAAGACCATCACGAGTACGCCGTAGGCAGCACCGATACTCAGCAGGTTCAGCAGTACCGCCTTGAGCGGCACGAGAACCGAACGGAACACCATCATCAGCAGGAGGAAGGACATGCCGAGTACCGCGGTGAGGAACAACGGCAAGCGGCTGTTGACCCGGTCGCCAATGTCGGCAGACGATGCGGTCAGGCCGCCGACGTGGGCCCGCGCTGGGCTGTCGTCGAGCACCGAGGGGAGCACATCGGAGCGCAGCCGTTGGATGGTGTCGAGGGTGGCGATGTCTTGTGGCGAGGTCGTCGGGAACGCCATCAGCGTCGCAACACCAGCGTCGATGTTGACCGTTGCCGGAGCGAGCGAGGCAATGCCTTCGTCAGCTGACACGGCGTTGACCAGTGGTTCGATAACTGTCGGGTCGGCGGAGATGTCGATCGCGATGATGAGCGGGCCATTGATGCCTGCGCCAAAGCCATCAGCAACGAGGTCGTAGGCACGACGCTCGGTTCGGTCTTCTGACTTCGTGCCGTCATCTGCTGTGCCGAGCTCCATCCCGAGGACCGGGGAAGCGAGCGCCAACAACAGCACGGTGACACCGATGGCATACGCCCACGCGTTCTTCGAGACGTGCTGACCCCAGTGGAGCCATCCGGCGCCGACCGTGGGGCTCGCTGTGGCCGTCTTCTTGCGGTGGATGCCAAGGCGGTTGATCCACAGTCCTGAGAGTCCGAGGAAGGCGGGAAGCAGCGTGACCGATGCGAGGACCATGATGAGGACGACGACCGACGTGGCCACCCCGGCTGCGGTCATGAACGGTACTCCGGCGATCGCCAGGCCGAGAATGGCGATGACGACCGTTCCACCAGCGAAGATCACGGCTTGGCCAGCGGTGGCGACCGCCCGACCGACTGATTCTTCGACGCTCATACCTCGTGCCAAGTGCTCGCGGTGACGGGTCACCAGAAACAGCGCATAGTCGATACCAACGCCGAGCCCGATCATGCTGGCCATCCCGGGAGCCCAGCTGGGGATGTCGATGATGTA
This sequence comes from Candidatus Ilumatobacter isfjordensis, assembly GCA_964199985.1. Taxonomy (GTDB): domain Bacteria; phylum Actinomycetota; class Acidimicrobiia; order Acidimicrobiales; family Ilumatobacteraceae; genus Ilumatobacter_A; species Ilumatobacter_A isfjordensis. Next base: position 6,831 of record CAXMZV010000011.1, read on the forward strand.
GGTGATGAGCGACATCGAGCTGACGCCAATCGCCAACCCGAACAGCGCCATGACGATGGGAAGACCCATGGCGACCAGCGACCCGAACGCGACCAACAAGATGACAGCGGCAATGAGCACCCCTGCCATCTCGCCGACGCCGGACTCCGCCTCTTCGAACTCGAAGAACAGCTCGCCCGCCATCTCGATCTGCAACGACGAGTCAGTTCTGACCTCGGCGACGAGTTCCTTGAGGTTCTCGAGGTCGATGACATCGAGCTGCTCGGTGACTGGGTACTGGAGACGGATGATTGCGACGCTGCCGTCGGGCGAAACCGAGCCCGACGCGATCGCCGCTTCTGAATCCGCCGCCAACGCCCCAGAGGGGTCGCTCGTGTTGAGCACGTTGGGAAGCGCTGCGAGTGCGGTCTGCAGCTCAGCCAACCCCCGTTGGGATTCGGGCGACTCGAAGAAGGTGTCGGACGCGTCGAGTGGTGCGACCACGACTTCGGCTGTGGTGCCGGCCTGTTCCGAGTTGGCTTCTGAAAGGAGATCGATGGCCGCTTGGGAATCAAGTCCCGGAACGTCGAAGGAGTCGGTGAGTTCGCGACCAAACATGGTCGAGGTTCCGATGATGAGGAGCGCTGCGAACAGCCATGCTCCGATCACCGTCCAGGGTCGCCGGGCGGCAAAGCGGCCAAGCTTGTAGAGAGCGTGCGACATGGTGTGTCTCCTTCGATGGTTCAGGTCCCTGCACTCGTGCGCTGGGACATCTCAATCATCGAGGTCGACGGCATGACGACGCCTCGTCGCTTCCCCGATCTCACCCTGGTGAGATCATCGAGCCATCTGCGTGACAGCGGTTTGGTTTAGAGCAAGTGGTGGTCGCGTGCGGCCTGGACGGCGGCCTTGCGGTTGTCGGCACCGAGCTTGCGATAGATCGCGCTGCAGTGAGTCTTCACCGTATTGAGCGACACGTAGAGCTCGGATGCAATCTCTCGTTGCGACATCTTCGTCGGCAGGTATCGCAGAACAGCAGTCTCTCGTTCTGTCAGCTGTTCAACCAGCAGTTCGACTCGGGCGCCACTCACCGCTGCCATGCTGTGCCGGGACTCGATGCGAGCCAAGTAGCGCCCAGCGATCCCCGGGTCGGGGCACCGATTCACAACCGTCCGTGCTTCGGTGAGGAGGGCGTGTCCGGCGGTGTCGCCCAGATCAATGAGCGTGTCGCCACAGATGGTCAGGACGTAGGCCAAGGCGAGGTCGCCGGGGATCCTGCGGGCCAAGTCGACAGCGTGCACTGCGTCGGCGTGGGCCGACGATGGGTTGGTGTCGGTTCGTCCTCGAATGGCGTACGCGGGGCCGATTCGGTAATAGGAAGCCATTCCCAGCTCGTCGGCAGTACGGAGTGCGGTGATCGCCGCCGCACCAGTTCCATTGTCATCGAACTCGACAATGGCCTGATAGATCCGGCCCAGCACATGGGTGGCCCGAACTTCCTCAGCAGACGATTTCTGGACCGCCAGCGCGAGCGTCGCTCGCGCCTCAGCCGCTTGCCCGGCCCACATGTAGACACCACCCGACGAGGTTGCAAGTTCGGATCCGTGGGACTCGAACTGATGGGTCGCTGTCATGTCGCGGGCGATGACCAGCGCAGACCCGACATCACCTTGAGCTATCGAGATGTTCATCCGAAGCGGAGCAGTGACGATCTGGTCAAAGCTCACGGACGCCACATCGTGCGTGGTGTTTACCCACTCCGCAGCGAGTGAGTATCGGCCGGCGACGTACTCACACCAGCCCCAAAGCAGCGCACACGCCGGCGCCGTCTTCGCCACGTCACCGAGGCCAACGAGAAGACTCCGCAGGGTTTCCATCTGGCCGTTGGACAGCAACTGAGGCCCGAGGACAAACATGAGCCGGGCGGCCTCCTCGCGATCGCCGGCAGCGAGCTGGTAGGTGACTGCTTGACCCAGATCGCCCTCAGACTCGAACCACGCCGCGGCTCGTCGATGGAGCTCGCCGAGCCGTTCAGGGAACGACTGCTGTGCTTCCAGGCGGAGGAGGTCGCGAAGCAGATGGTGATAGCGGTACCAGGAACCTGTGCGATCAAGACCGATCAACAATTGATTGACCTGTGCGGTCTCGCGCAACCAGTTGGCGCCGTCGGTTCCGCCGGTGACTGCGTCCACGAGTGCGCCGTTGAATTGCTCCAGCACGGAGGTCTCCAAAAGACGTTGGCGATGCTCGTCGCTCACGCCGGCGAGGAACTCATCGGTCATGTAGTCGACGACGAGCTGGTCGTCGCCATGAAAGTCCTCGATGAACTGCTCGGGATTGGGTGATCGTCGAAGTGAGAGGCCAGCGAGCACAAGCCCGGCCGCCCAGCCCTCGGTCCGGCCGCACAATTTCTCGACGACAGTCTCATCGACTGGCTCGCCGTCTGAACTGAGTAGGCCAGATGCTTCGACTGGGTTGAAACGGAAGGCGTCGCCCCGGATCTCACTGACTTGGTTTCTGACCCTGAGTCGGCCGAGTCGAAAGGGTGGGTCAACCCGAGTTGAAACAACGATCGTGACCCCTTGTGGGCACAGCTCGATCAAGCGCTCGATGCCTTCATGAACCGCTGCATTGTCGATCAGGTGATAGTCGTCGATCACGATCACCAACGGTTCGGCGAGCTTGGCGAGCTCGTTGACCAGTGCCGGAACCACCATCTGTTCATCGCCTTGAGCGCCGACAACCACCGGCCTCAATGTGCTTGCAAGAGCGGGATGGGCCTGGCCGATCGCCTCGATGAGATATGCCCAGAACCTCGCCGGATCCGAATCGCCACTCTCGACCTGCAGCCACGTGGACGGTTCAGCCCGTCCAGCCAACCATGATGCGAGCAGCGTCGACTTGCCCGAGCCGGCGGGTGCGCTGGCAAGCACCAACCGCACGTGGTCGGCGAGGCCGGCATCGAGCACGTCACCCAGGCGTGAGCGTCGAACAAGTCGGCCGGGCAACGTCGGTGGACACAGCTTGGTTGCCGCCAAGGAAACGTCCAATGGCCTTGTCATTGGATGACCCTACGACGAGCCGTCAATCGCAGACAGTGTCGGTGACCGAACTCACCCGGGTGAGATGAAGGCAAGGACGAGGTCGCCTCCCACCGCTTGTCTTCAGGATGGAGCCATGTCCGAACCAACCACCTACGAGATCGTGTTGCGAGGCCGGCCCAGCACCCGGCTCCTGCGGCCGTTCCTCGACGACTTCACCATCGACGCCTCGATCGGCAACGCGACGGATACCGCGACCCGCCTCGTCGGCGACATCTGCGACCCCGCCCACCTCAACGGTGTCTTGGCCCACCTCACATCGGTGAACCTCGAGATCATTTCCATCGCCCCTCACCGCAGCTCACACCAAGACCATTCAGCACCAGAAGGCACAAGATGATGACCACACCATCCACCATCAACACCACCGTCCCAACCCAGTCCACCACTGCCGACGTACCGACCCCTGCCAACAACTCCGGGTTCAATCGTTGGGAGGGACGGCTCTTCGGCGGGCTCGTCCTCGCTGCGTTCTTTCTCTACGGAATCGGAAGCGCACTCGTTGACGAACCAATCGGCGTCGTTCTGGTCGCCGTGAACTCGGTCGCGGTCACCATCGTCGGAGTCATCGGATTTCGCTTACTCCGGAATGACCATCGTTGGGTCGGCGCCGGATACCTCACCACGCGCATAGCTGAGGCCATCTTCCTTGGCGGGGGCGTCGCGCTCTACACGTTTGCCGACCGCTCAGACGCCGACATCACGGGATACCTGCTGGGCATGTTGGCGCTCGGAATCGGGAGCCTGCCCTTCTGGTACGTCGTTGGCCGAGGACCCTGGCTCTCAAACCGTTTCGCCCTGTGGGGCATGGTCGGGTACCTGGCCCTCGCAACCGGCGCCGCGATCGAGCTGTCAACGGGCCGAGAAGTCACCTACTTCTTCGCCGCTCCTGGAGGTCTCTTCGAAATCGCCGTCGGTGTGCACCTCCTCCGGCGGGGCTTCGGCACGGCGAACCTCACCGAAAGAACCGAACGATGATCGGAGTTTCAGGACTCACCAAGCACTACGGCGATCGCGTCGCCGTCGACGTGTCCTTCCTCGTCGGCTCGGGCCGAGTGACCGGCTTCGTCGGTTCGAACGGCGCCGGAAAGTCGACCACGATGGCGATGATGGTCGGTCTCATCCGACCGACACTCGGCAGCGTCAGTTACGCAGGAGTCGACTACACCGACCCCGCCGATCCAGCGCGAGTTATCGGTTCAGTCCTCACCGCTGAAAGCATGCACCCCGGGCGCTCTGCCCGAAACCACCTCCGTGCGCTTGCGGCCCTCAGCGGCATCCAGACCGAACGGGTTGACAGCGTGCGGGAGGAAGTCGGACTTCTCACCGCCGCCAACCAACGAGCCGGGACCTTTTCCCTGGGTATGCGCCAGCGCCTGGCCCTCGCAGGAGCGCTTCTCGGCGAACCAGAAGTTCTCCTCCTCGACGAACCCGCGAACGGTCTTGACCCAGATGGGATCCGCTGGCTTCGTACCTACCTTCGTGGCTTTGCCGACAACGGTGTGGCTCCGTCTTCGTTTCGAGCCACCTCATCGCCGAGCTGGCCATGTTCGTGGACGACCTCGTGGTGATTGGCGGCGGGAAGCTCCTCGCCGTCGACACCATCGAAGGCATCACCGCGGCCAACGAAACCACGGTGCTCGTCGGGACACCACACACCAGCGAACTCACCGCCCTCCTCCACAGCCACGGCCTCCTTGCGGAACCCATCGGCAACCGACTCGCCGTCGGCGGGACGACCCGATCGGCTGTCGCCCAACTCGCCTTTGAGCATCGCATCCTCCTCGACGAACTCACCGAGTCCTCAAAGTCGCTCGAGGACAGCCTCATCGACCTCACCAGCGGATCAGCCGAGTTCGCCTCCGCATGACCATCACCACAGCCAGGTCCTCACCCAGATCAGGCGGCAACGTTGCCAGCAGCCTCTTGCGAACACTGGCCAGCGAACGGATCAAGCTCACGACCATCCGGTCGAACCGCATCATCCTCGGTCTCACCGTCGCAATAGGAATGTCCGTTTCCTGGGCGGTCGCCACGTTCGTCACCGACGAAGTTCTCACCGTCGCCGAAGTCTTCAGCTTCTCGATCGTGTTCACCGCGGTGTTCGCGGCGGTCGCGGCCGGCCTCGCATCGGGTCTCGCCGGTGCTGCACTCAGCGGGATCGACTTCGGCGACACATCGACCATCGTGCCAACAGCCGGATGGGCGATCCTGTTCACCACACTTGCTGCGATCCTCGGCCTCGGTTTCGGCATGATCAGTCGGAGCGGCGCACCAGCAATTTCCGGGCTGCTCGTCTGGTGGCTCGTCATCGAGAACTTGATCGTCGCCTTCGCCGACCGGCAAGTGTCTCGCTATCTCCCCTTCACAGCAGGCAACCGCCTCCTCGACTTCGAGCCCGACGAATCCGAGTTGCTCGGAGACCTCCTGTCACGGGCCACCGGAGCACGCATCTTCGGTGGCTACACCCTCGCCGCACTCCTCATCGGCGTCGCCATGTTCCAGCGCAGCGACGCTGCCTGATCCACCCACCCTGAACGAAATTCTGAACAAGGAGCAACACAATGACCACCACAACCCCGAACCCGGCAACCACAGCAGATCCGCCGACCGACTCAGACACTTCACCACGACGGGCTGCCAAGATCGCCGGCGTCAGTTACGTCCTGCTTTTCGTCCTGGGTATCTTCGCCAACTTCTTCGTCCGAGAGGGCCTCATCGTCAGTGGCGACGCACAAGCAACGGCGGCAAATATCGTGGAGTCCGAAGGGCTGTTCCGTCTCGGGCTGGTCAGCTTCCTGGTCGTCTTCGTCCTCGATGTCATCGTTGCGTGGGCCCTCTACATCGTGTTCCGGAGCGCCAACCGTGACCTCTCCTTGCTCGCGGCGTGGTTCAGAATCGTCTACACCGTGTTCCTCGGCGTGGCTGCGGTGTCCTTCTTCCAAGCACTACAACTCCTCAGCGGGTCCGACTTCCTCGCCGCCTTCGACAGCGAACAGTTGAACGCACAAGCACTGGTTGCGCTCGACACCTTCAACGCGACCTGGCTGATTGGCCTGGTCGGCTTCGGCATCCACCTGATGTTCCTCGGCTACCTCATCATCCGCTCGGGCTACGCCCCCAAAGCGCTGGGCTACATGCTGATCGCTGCCGGCACGGGCTACGTGATCGACACCACGGCCAACGCACTGCTCAGCAACTACAACGACTACGAATCCCTGTTCCTTGTCATCGTCGCCGTGCCGTCCATCATCGGCGAAGGATGGCTTGGACTCTGGCTCCTCCTCAAAGCAGGCAAGAACCAGCCAACCCCGGCATAGCTTGAGCGGAAGTTCAGTCCAGCTTGTACCGGTCAGCATTGGTCACGAAGTCGGCGTGTCCGTACATGTCGAGCAGCTCGGCGAGTCGCCGGTTGAGTCGCGCATCGACGCGGCTGGACACAACGGGCAGACGGAGGCCGACTCGGTAGAACGCAGTCTTGAGCGCCACGGATCCGGCGGCGACACCGGCGGCCACCTTCTCGCGCCGGCCAAAAGTGATGCCGATCGAAGCGGCCCGTTCTGTATCGCCGCCGAGGAAGCTCTGGATCAACACGAACTTTGAGAATCCGTTCTCGAGCCACGCGTGCATTCGGCCGGTGATCGACGACGTGTCGAACAGGTCAGCTTCCATGGTGCCGCGCACCAGCGCGCCGCACGTTTCGTCGTCGTATCCCTCACGAAGGGAAACGTGCCTGGCAATCAGAAGGTCGACGATCTCTTGGGGTGTGCCGCCGAGCAGATTCTCCGGAAGGCCGAGAAGGAAGCAGCGGTAGCGCGACAGCTCGACGCTTGCTCGCTGCTCGGGGGTGAACTCGGTCTGCCCCTTTTTGAGGAGCTGTGCCGACATCAAGAAGACGCCGATCAGGCCGGCAGGCATTTGGTCGGCCTGCGGAATCGGAATGCCGTAGGTGGCGACGTCCCATTTACCCGAATTGAGGATGTGATAACGAACCATCGAGTGCATGAGTCGCACCTTCGCCGCGGCCTCGAACCCCTTGCCCGATCGGTCGAGGGCCCCGGGCATCGTTGTCGCGGTGAAGAAGCTCGCCGTCTCGAAGACTCGCTTGGCCGCGGCCTCGTCGGACAGCGTTCCGGTCATCGTCATCGGGAGTGCCGCGTACTTGTTGAGGAATGTGGCGAGGAACGCCCCGCGGATTGCCAATGGAGTAGCAGTCGCCATCGGGATCCGTTCCGCTCGGGCGCCTTGGGCAACGAGCGCCATGTTGACCCAGGCGGGCGTGGTCTCCATCGCGACGATGAGATCGATGAGCTCGGGCGGTGCGTTCTCGACACTCTCGATGCCGCGTTCGCAGGAGGCTTCCAGCATCTCGACGAGCGTCCGGAAACCGTACTCGGGGATGAGTGCGGCGTACGCGTCGGCGATGCGGTCGCCGGTCATCGTGGCGTTGCGCATCGTCTCGAGCAGCTCGGGCCGGTCGAACACTCGGCTCACAGCGTCTTGGGTCGCGGCGAACCGCTCGTCGTCGACCGTGGCCCCTTGGTCGAGGCGTTCGGGCACCACGGTGAAGTCGACGTCACCGTAGATTCCTGGAAGGTCTTCTCGTTGCTGAATCACGCCGTCGGCGTAGGCCTGTGTCTGCATGTCGATCAAATTACGATGTGTCAGGTCCCGAGCAGGAGTCCAAGCTGGCGTGAGCGGGCAACGACTCGACCCGTCCGATCCCACAGTGTGCCGCTCTCGATCATGCGACCGTCGACGAGGTCATCGCACTCGAAGCGAGCCTGGATCCATCCGTCGGCCGGTCGCCGGCGGACATGCACGGTGAGCTCGATCGTCGGGACCCAGCCGACGCTGCCGAGCTTGGCGAACAGCGAAGGCGGGAAGGCATCGGCGAAGAGCGGTAACGACAGAACCGTGGGCGGCGTGCCGTCACTCAGCCGGACCCAACCCTCAGTGATCGCACGATTCGACTCACCGGCGACCGCAGAGTCGGCCGGGACGCGCACGTCGAGGCGCGAGGCGATCGGCAGTGCAACGCCCTGCAGCAGTTCGGCACGGTCGACACACTCCTCGGGCGGCGGAATCGTGGGCGCCGGTACATCGATCCCCGCGCCGGGCTCATCGTCGTTGATGTCGCCGAACACCGCGCTGACCGTCAAGCGTTGGGTCTCCGCCACGGTCAGGGCACCGGTCACCACACTGACCGACCGACCGCGCCGGACGAGCGATGTGTCGATCTGGGCTTCGCCACCGCCCTGAATCGGCCGCAGGAAGTGCGTGGTGATCGACAGTGGGTCGGAGTGGCCGGACTCCTCACGGAGCGCGCGGAGGACAGGGAGCATGGCGTACCCGCCATTCGCGTTGTCACCGATGTCCCATGCGGTCGAAAGGCGAGCGTCGTATTGGCCCTCGCCTCGTGCGACGACGGCGGTTTCGGCGTCGAAGGCGCTCGCTGACATGGTCAGCGCTCGAGCGACTGTTTGATGCGATCGAGCGTCGCCTGCATGCCTTTGGTCATCGCCTTCGAGCGGTTCAGGAGGCGACCGTAGACAAACTTCTGCCAGCCGACAAAGGGCGGAAAACTGAACGACTCGGTGACGGTCGTCGCGCCATCCTGTTCGGCGAACTCGTACCGCCACGTCGAGTACTCCTCGGCGATGAACTCGAACGAGGCGTTTGGTTCAGCGTCGACGACCTCGGACGTCGTCGTCCACCGCTTGAGCGTGATCGGGCCGATTGCGGCGACGTTGTCGCCCTCGAACTTCGCACCGACCGCCGGACCCGTGGCGTCGCCGACCCATCTACAAGCGACACATTCGGGGCTCCATTGGCCCATCCGTGTCACGTCGGTCACCGCGGCGAACACCTCACCGATCGGCGCGGCGATCGTTGTTGTGGCGGATCCAGTCACCGGCTCGGTCGGTACGTCGGTCACCTCCTCAGTGTCGCGCGCAGCCGACGCTCTGCGCGCAGCCTGGCGACCGGGTCGGCCAGTAGCGTGCAGCGGTGAAGTCGGTCGAGCAGCGCGAGACCGGCGGTGGTATCTGGTCTCCCGACTATCTGCCGGTCACGCTCGCGAACCTCACCATCGTCGCCATTGCTGCGTTCGACGGCCTCGCGCTGGTCGCCGCGCTGCCGTCGATCGCCGATGATCTCGGAGGCGTCGCCCTCCTCCCGTGGGTGATCACCGCCTACCTGGCGACGTCTGCCGTCGCAGGTATCACGGCCGGCCCCATCATCGATGCCATCGGCGTGCGACGAACGTTTCGTGCCACCGGTGTGTGGTTCCTGTTCGCGAGCGCCGCTGCCGCGGCGGCCCCGAACATGGAGATGCTCGTGGCCGCCCGCGCGCTGCAGGGCATCGGCGGCGGGCTGGTGATCTCGGTCGCGCTGACCGCTGTCGGTCTGGCCTATCCGCAGCGACTGCGCGCCAGGGCGTTCGCAGCGAACTCAATGGTCTGGGGGACGCTGGGTTTCGGTGGTCCGGTGATCACGGCTGGGCTGCTCGCGGTCGCGGGCTGGCGAATGATCTTCGTCGTGCAGCTCCCGATCACGGCCCTCGCCCTGGCGGCAGGATGGCGGACATTGCCGAGCACGCGCGACAAGCCGCAACGAGTGGTCATGGACGGCCGCGGCATCGCCCTGATCGTGGGTCTCGTCGCTGCTTCTTTGTTCGCCGTGGCACAGCTCGGTGTCCGGTTGCCATTGGCTGCCGTCGGTGCGGCTGCGGCCATCGCATTCGGTCGTGCGTTCTGGACCAACTCCGGCCGCGCCGACGAGCCGCTCGTCTCACGCACCCACATCACTCGGTTCCCGCTGAAGCGGATTCATCTGACCTCTGGCCTGGTGCTGATCGCCGGTCTCGCCGCCGACAACTACCTCCCGCTGTACATGCAGACCACGCGAGGTCGGTCTGAATCGTTCGCCGCGTTCTCGGTGCTGTTCCTCACCGTCGGGTGGTCGTCCGCGGCGTTCCTCGTCAGTCGGCTACTCGAACGCTGGAGCGAAGCCGACGCGATCCTGCTCGGCTCGATCCTGATGATTCCTGCCGTGATCTGGGCGGGGGTCGGGGTCGCCCTGACGTGGCCGATCCCGGTCATCTTCGGAGCGTTCTTTGTGATGGGCGTGTCGATCGGGTTCGTATCCACCGCGGGGCTCACCCTGCTCCAGGCGAGCGCCGACGATTCGGAGATGGGGCGGGTCAACAGCGCCCATCAGTTCATCCGCACCATCGGGATCACGTACGGCGTTGCCGTGGGCGGAGCGATTCTGCTCTTCGTTGTCGGCAACCGGATCGGCGACGTCGAGGTCGTCCGCGATGTGCTCGGCGGTGGGGACGTCGTCGCCTCCGGGGCCACCCTCGACGCGATCCGGGACGGGCTCGTCTGGGTGCTCGGCTTCAGTGGTGTCGCCGGTCTCGGATGCCTCGCTGCGGCCATGGTCCTGTGGCGCAATACGCGACGGTTGGCCCCGATGACGCGATGAAGGCGTCGGGGTCGGAGTCATTCGTGGCGTCGATCACTTGCTGCTTTCGTGACCGAGTTCGTCGACGAACTTGCGGATGTCTTCGTTCTTCTGAGCGATGTCGCCGATGAGCTTCACCTTGGTGTGCGCGCCGCGCAACTTGGAGAGCGCATCTTGCTGATCGCCGACGTAGCCGAGCGCGAAAGCCCCTTGTTGGTAGCCCATCATTCTCAGCAGGTCGTCGTCGAGCGTGCGTGCGACCTCCTGGGAACAGGCCAGGTATTGATTCTCTTCCTGCCGAACCCAGCCAACCGCATACGTGATGTTGACGCCTTGGCGCATCCCGTCGCTCACGTTCGCGCCGGCACCGTGCAGCACCTTGCCGTCATAGAACAACACGCTGCCGCGCCGCATCGTTGCTTGTCCGCTGGGCACGCCCTGGGCCGCGTCGTCGTCCTTGGCCGACGTGCCGGGATGGATGTGCGTCGCGCCGTTGTCCGCGGTGAAGTCGGTGAGCGCCCACATCGTGTTGCACTGCACGTGGTAGTCGGTGGGGAACTCGAAGAAGTCGAAGGCCATCTGGTCGCGATGTGGCTTCTGTTTCGTCTCGCCGGGGCCGACCGAGATCAGTTGCGTGAGGTGCAGTTGCTGTGCCGTGGCATGCCCGAGAAAGTGCCGCACGGTGTCGACAACGGTGGGGTGCATCACCAACTCGCGCGATGCGGGACACCGTTCGATGAGCGATCCGGTCCGTCGCGTGAACTGGCCGTCGTATTCGTCGCGCCCAGCGTCGGAGGCATCGACGTATGGTTCGACTTCGACGGCGAGGCGGTCCATGAGCTGACCGTCGGCGAGGTCGTCGACGATTGCATACCCGTGGACGGAGAGGAACGTACTGACCGCAATGGGGTCGGCGTCACGGTCGAAGTGCGTCAGCGCCATCCGGGAATGGTAGGCGCAGCGGTTCGTCGTGGCGCACTAGCGTCTCGACATGACTCGTCTTGTCATTCACGCCGATGACGTCGGCATGTGTCACGGAGCGAACTCGGCATTCGTCGAGCTCAGCCATCATGGGGGAATCACGTCCGGCTCGGTGATGGTGCCGTGTCCCTGGTTTCCTGAGATCGCCGACCTTACTGCGCGCGATGACCGCCTCGACGTCGGCGTTCATCTCACACTCAACGCTGAGAAAGCGCACTACCGCTGGCGGCCAGTGAGCGGTGTCGGGAAGTCATCCGGCCTCGTCGACGCTGATGGCTACCTGTGGCACCGCGTCGCCGACACGCGAGCGAACGCTCACCCCGACGCGGTCGAGACCGAGTGGCGTGCACAGATCGACACCGCTCTCGCCGCCGGAATCGATGTCACGCACCTCGACGCGCACATGGGTGCGGCACTCGGACCCGAGTGGTGTGATCGCTACATCAACGTGGGCATCGACTACGACATCCCGGTCTTGATCACACGGTCGCTGAGCAGGTATGGGCCGAACAATCACCTCGTCGACGTCAACGATGTGGACTTCGATCGCTTCGTCGCGCAGGCGCAGGCGGCGGGCATGCCCGTGTTCGACGAGGTGCTCGAAACCGACTTCTCTCGAGCACGGGATGCGCCGACGGCGTATGAGGCCATGCTGACCGCGTCGAATGTCGTGGCGCACGATCTCGTGTTCTGCGCATTTCATCCGAACGCAGTGGGTCCCGGAGAGATCGAGGTGATCGAGCCCGACACTTGGCACGTCCGGACTGATGAGCACGCGCTGTTCGGCACCGATGAGTGGTTGGACTTTCTCGACGCTCAGCCGTTCGAACTCGCCACGATGCGAGAGTTGCGCGCCGACTACCGGGCATCACGTCGGGCGTTGGCTGATCGTCGCTGACGTAACGACCGGATCAGCCGGAGCCAGCGGCCCATCCGGACGCGCCCAGGATGCGAAGCACCAGGATTCGGGTGAAGGGCTGATCCCTGTACTGCGGGTAACGCTCGGCCAGCCGGATGGCCAGGGCGTGCTCCCGGTCGGTGGCGCCGC
>CAXMZV010000012.1:0-19349 GCA_964199985.1 Candidatus Ilumatobacter isfjordensis
ACGCCAACCCGCAGCTGATCCACACGATCGACTCGATAGTCGCCTCTTTGGTGTCGATCTCGTGTGCTTCTTTGTGGACAACGAGCAGGTCGATGAGCAACATCACGACGATGGTCGCCAGCAGCGCAAACCACTGCCAGGCAGCAACGTCGATGTCGACCAGGTTGTCGCGACCCTTCTCGTCGGCGGCCAGGAAGATGTCGGTCAGCACGACGCCATTGTGCCCGAAAATCAGAGGGGATCGAACCAGGCCCGTCGGGAACGCGGCGCTCAGGAACGTGACGCGATGACGGCCTGCGCCGCGGCGAGCCGAGCGATGGGAACCCGGTAGGGCGAACACGACACATAGTCGAGACCGACGTCGTGGAACAGCTCGATCGACGCCGGATCGCCACCGTGTTCGCCACACACGCCCATCTTGAGTCCGGGAACTGCTGCCCTGCCCCGTTCCACGGCCATACGGAGCAGGTCGCCGACGCCGAACTGATCGATCGTGTCAAACGGATTTGCAGCGAGCAGTCCGAGGTCGAGATAGGCCGGCATCATTCGGCTCTCGACGTCGTCCCGACTGAAGCCAAACGTCAACTGTGTCAGGTCGTTCGTGCCGAACGAGAAGAAGTCGGCATCCTGGGCGATGTCGCCGGCTCGCAAGGCGGCCCGCGGGGTCTCGATCATCGTACCAATCGTGATATCGCTGTGATCTGAGTCCGTCGCCTGGATCTCGGCCTCGACCCACGAGCGAGCGAGGGCGAGTTCGGGCCGAGTGACCGTGAGCGGGATCATCACCTCGACAATGGGGTGCAACCCCTCGTCGCGCAGCGTCTGGACAGCTGCCAGGAGCGCGCGCACCTGCATCGCATACAGCCCGGGCTTGAGCACGCCGAGACGCACGCCACGCGTGCCGATCATCGGGTTGTATTCCGCCCACATCCGCGCCGCGCTCAGCTCTCGCTGCTCGAATTCAGACAATCCCTCAGTTGCTTCCTTCAACGTCAGTTCCGCAACCGACGGCAAGAACTCATGGAGCGGCGGGTCGAGCAGGCGGACAGTGACCGGCAAGCCGTCCATCGACCGCAAGATTTCTTCGAAGTCGGCTTGCTGCACCCGACCAAGCTCCTCCAGCGCCGCGCCCTCTTCGTCAGCGTCACGGGCAAGGATCATCCGGCGGACCACCGGGAGCCGATCTGCTGCGAGAAACATGTGCTCGGTCCGGCAGAGCCCGATTCCTTCGGCGCCGAGTTCTCGGGCCTTGGCTGCATCGTCGCCGGTATCCGCATTCGCACGCACTGCGAGGTGCCCAGCCCTGATCTCGTCGGCCCAACCCAACAGAGTGAAGAATTCCTCAGGCGGCCCGTCGGACGCCGTTGCGAGCTCACCGAGCACAACGTCACCCGTGGCACCGTCGATGGAGATGACATCACCCTCCGCCACGACGACATCGCCGACGCTGAAGCGGCGATCGCCGATCACGATCTGATCGGCACCCACCACTGCGGGGGTGCCCCAACCTCGCGCCACGACGGCAGCGTGACTGACCAGCCCGCCGCGAGTGGTGAGCAGACCGTTCGCCACCATCATGCCGTGCACGTCGCCTGGCGTCGTCTCGTTGCGCACCAACACAACGTCCTCGCCCCGATCTGTTGCATCAGCAGCATCGTCGGCCGTGAAGTAGACCTTGCCGACGCCCGCACCGGGTGACGCACCGATCCCTGAGGTCAGGGCAACTGCCACGCCGTCGAATTGTGCGTGAATCACGTCGTCGAGATCGGCGGCCGTGACCGCCATGACCGCTTTCGCCCGCTCGCCAGCGGTATCACCGCTCACTAACGCCGCTGTGACCGCAAGCCGCAGTGCCTCACCGCCTGTTTGCCGATCGTCCATCTGGGCAAGACTGCCATGTCACTGGCTGGTCACAGGACTCGACGCAATGTGTCGGTGCACGAGACGGCTGCCCTGGCGCCCGTAGCATGGCATCGATGTTCACCCTGCTCGGCTTCAAGGTGCATGTGCAGCCCGGCTTCGTGATGTTCATGGCCCTCATCGTCATCATCTACGGCGACGAGTTCGGGCTGTGGCTCGCCGGGGCCATTGCCGTGTTCACGATCATTCACGAACTCGGTCATGCCGTCTCGGCTCGGCGGAACGGTGCTCACGCCGAGATTTCACTCGGCTTCCTTGCGGGCTATGCCTCCTACGCACCCACGCGCCCGATCTCGCGCCTCGGTCACGCGGTGATCTCGTTCAGCGGCCCTGGTATCCACATCGCCACCAGCGTGGCCGTACTCCTCGCCCTGGGCGCCAACCCGCTCGACCCTTCGACGTTCGACGACACCGCGGCGACGTACGCGATCTGGTGGGCCGGGCCCGTCATCGGTGCGCTCAACCTGATTCCGATCCTGCCGCTCGACGGCGGACACATCGTGCAGCAGGGCGTCGACCGCCTCATCCCGGGCCGCTCAGGTCGCATCATGCTGCAGTTCTCGATCACGGTCACCGGTATCGCGGCATTCGTGATGTTCGTCAGCCCCGGCCTGCGCGGCTTCGGGATCTTCATTGCGTTCCTCCTGGTCACGCAGTTGCAGATGTTGGGCTCTTCGAAAGAACCGCAGTCGCCGTGGATCTCAGCGAACAACGCGCTCGAAGCTGGCAAGAAGAATCGTGCGCGCCGGCTGTTGGTCGCAGCATTGAGCCACTCCCAGCCGGACGCAGTGCCGATGGCGCTCGCACTCGAGGCAGGTCAGCTTCGTGCACTCGTTGAGCTCCTGCCCGACCCCAAGCCGTTCGGGGACCCCACCAACGAATACATGCTCGCCAACATCTTGATCTCACTCGGCGAGTTCGAAGAGGCAGCGCACTATGCCGCGGGCAGTTTTGAACGCAACCCGAACACGCTCAGTGCGTCAGCGGTCGCGCGCGCCTCCGGGGCGTTGGGGGATCAGGGCACAGCGATCGGATGGTTGCGTGCAGCCGCCGACGTGGGCACGTCACCGGCTGGGCTCGCGTCGGTCATCGACGGATCGCCCGAGTTGATCGGCCTGCGAGAACACCCCGATGTGCAGGCCATTCGCCGCACGCTCTCTCACGTCTGATTCGAACCTCAGTTGAGGTGGGCAGGCAGACGACCCACGTCGTTGCCGCGCTTCACGTAGGCCAAGGCCGTAGTGCCGCTGACGCTGGTCACCTCGGCAACCTCCTCAACGATCTCGCCAACTTCGGTGCCGTCCGGGACGTCGAGGATGCGGAGTGTCTTCGGCGCGTCGGCACCACGGCTGTCCATGCGCTCGACCAGTTCCTGGCCGGGATAGCAGCCCTTGGTGAAGTTGACCGACAACGGGACGACGCCGGTGACGGCGGGGATGGTCTCGCCCGGCACGATCTCGGCACCCATACGCGGCCAACCGGCAGCAATGCGCGCTACCTCGTGCCCGGGTGAGGGGGCCGAGCTGGCGGCCACCGTCAGGGTCGAGTCTGCCTTGACACGGATCTTGAATCGATTGATCCTGGCTTCAAGCCCCTCGCCGAATCCCGCGTCGGTGTCGAGCACGAACGTCGCGTCGGCCGTGCGCGTGATCCGCGCCAGTGCGTCGATCTTGCCCGTCGGCTGCAGTACCAGGGTCCACCGGGTCTCGCCGACCTCGATGTCGCGAATCTCTTGAGCGATCTGGGACTGCAGGTAGGTGAGGGCATCTTCGCCTTCCACAGTCAGGCGATCGCGGGCGGCTTCATCGATGAACGGCAGTTCGGCGGGGTTCTGCATGGATCCAGTCTGGACCCACCCGAACGATCTGGCACACTGCGAAGCCATGAGCAACGAGTATTCCGACACGAACCCGGCCGGAAATGGGGAGAGCCAGGGGTTCGGTCTCGACGACCTGGATCGGCTCGCACAACGAGCGGTCGACGCAGTCCTGAGTCTGGTGCGGCGGGCATCTGCGCTCGCAAGCGGTGTGTTGTTCCTGGCAATCGTGTTCGGAGTCGGTGGGTTCTTCCTCGGTATCGCTGCGCTCGACGGCGGAATCGAAACGGTGTGGACCGTCCTCGGCGCCGTGTTCGCATTCATCGCCATTGCGTCGGTGACCACGGCCATCTTGCGGCTGCGGTCGGTGCGCAAGGGCGCCGACACGCTCGTCACCGAGGTTCGCTCGTTGATCGGTGGCAACGTGCAGACCCAGCGCACCGTCATCGAAACGGTCGAATCCAGTGACGCGTCAGAGGGTGACGGCGTCGTCGCTGTCTCCCGCCAGTTCTTCTCATTGCAGAACGAGGTCGGCAACCGTGTCGGTCAGTTCAAGAGCCTCAGCCTGGCGCTCACCGCCGTCACCAGCTTCCCGGGCCTCGTTGCGCTCGCGACGCTGATCACGTTCGTGTTTGCCGGTCTCAGCGTGATCTTCCTGATCGCCCTCGCGCTGTAAGAGTCAGGCTTGTGTGCCCGCTGCGCGCCGCGCAGCGGTCATGCGGCGGGCACCAGGGATCGCCGCAAGCAACGCCGCTGCCTTGTTGCGGCATTCCAGATCTTCGTCCTCGGGTACCGAGTCAGCGACGACGCCGGCACCCGCCTGAAGGCTGGCCATCTTGCCGTCGCCGGTCACGAACATGGTGCGAATCGCAATAGCGGTGTCGAGGTTGCCGGACCAGTCGATGTAGCCGACCACTCCCCCGTACGGACCGCGCTTGACCGGCTCGAGCTCGTCGATGATTTCCATCGCTCGCACCTTCGGCGCGCCCGACAGCGTTCCGGCCGGCAACGTGGCGCGCAAGACGTCGATCGGCCCGAGTTCGTCGCGCAGCTCGCCTGACACCTGCGAAGTCATGTGCATCACGTGGCTGTACCGCTCGAGCGTCATCAACTCGTCGACCTGCACGGTGCCGAATTTCGACACGCGGCCGACGTCGTTGCGAGCGAGGTCAACCAGCATCACGTGCTCGGCGCGCTCCTTCGGATGCTCCTGCAACTCTGCCGCCATCAGGCGATCGTGCTCGTCGGTCTTGCCACGCCGACGCGTGCCAGCGATCGGCCGAGACACCACCTTGCGGTCGAGCAGTTGCACCATCGGCTCGGGTGACGACCCGACGATCGTGAGTTCATCGTGCTTCACGTAGTACATGTACGGCGACGGATTGACCTGCCGCAGCACGCGGTAGAAATCGAACGGATCGGCCTCGAGTTCGATGTCGTAGCGCTGGGCCAGCACAACTTGAAAGATGTCACCGGCGATGATGTAGTCCTTCGCGACTTCGACTGCACGCTGATACATGCCGTTCGGCATCGTCGATGCAAGCGTTGGGAGCTCGTCGTCGAGAGACGGCGGGGCGACCGGCGTGTACGGGAGCGGCTGGGCCAGTTCGTCGACTGCCTGCGCGACCCGCTCGACGGCAGCGTCGTAGGCCGCATCGAGTTCGTCGGCACTCAGCCCCAGTGTGGGGACACTCTCGATGAGGTAGACGCGTTGGCGCCAATGGTCGAATGCTGCGAGCGAACCGATCACCGACATCACCGCATCGGGGTAGCTCCGGTCGTCGTTGGGTGTGTCAGGAAGGTGCTCGACTTCGCGGACGATGTCGTAACCGAGGAAGCCCATGATGCCGCCATGCAGCGGCGGGAGGTCAGGGAACGATGGGCTGCTGTACGCGCCGAGCAGCGCTTCGAGCGCCGCGAGCATGCCGTCACCGGTTGGGACGCCGTCGGGCACCGGACCGTCGATCTCGACCGTGCCGTCACGCAGGATCAGCGTGGCAGATGGGTTGCGACCGACGAACGAGAAGCGGGCCCAACGTTCGGCCCCCTCGACCGATTCCAGCAGGAACCCAGGGCCGTCTCCAACGAGCTTGGTATATGCGGCGACCGGTGTCTCGAGGTCGGCCAGCAACTCGGTCCAGACGGGCACCACCGTGTGCTCGGCGGCGTGCGCGTGGAAGTCGGTGCGGGTCGGTTGGAACTGCATCAGCTGAGGCTGCTGAAGAAGCAGGTGCGCGCACCGGTGTGGCAGGCACCCGCGCCTTCTTGCTCGACCTTGAACAACAACGCGTCGGCGTCGCAGTCGTAGTACGCCTCTTTGACGAACTGTCGGTCGCCACTGGTGTCGCCCTTGCGCCACAGTTCCTGACGGCTACGCGACCAGTAGACCATCCGCCCCTCGGCGAAGGTCATCTTCAACGACTCTTCGTTCATCCACGCCAGCATCAAGATGTCACCGTTCTCGACATCCTGCGCAATAGCCGTGATCAGGCCATCGCTGTTGTACTTGAGTCCCGCCAACTGCTCGTTGGTCGCTTCGATTGTGATCCCCTCAGGCATCAGACCAGCCTACGGACGCGGTCGCCGGACCATCCGATCCGTTTCTGGCGGGTCCGATTTCAGGAGTCGACGATTTGGGAGACCTGAACGGCCGACTCGGTATTTGTGAAGTTCGGGATGTCAGCGAGCGCCTCGCCTGCCCCGCCCATACCAGCTTGCATGTCCTCCATCGACTCGAAGTAGAGGTTGCCGATCGCAATGTACGGACCGTCGACACCGGAGTCGATGTCCCACCTGGCCGGCTTCATCGTCCGATCGACGATCTCCATGTGCTTGGTCTTGTAGTAGTCCATATCGAATGTGGCATCGTCGCCGCTGGGGTACATGACGCTGACTTTGATCATCGATCTCTCCTCGTGTGGTCCGAAGCCGCCAACGTAGGCCAGGCCGCGACCCTGAAAGCGAAGCGGACTACAGGTAGAGCCCGGTGCTGGCTTCGATGCGCTCGGCAGCGACCGCGTGAAGTTCACGCTCGCGGAGCATGACGTAGTCCTCGCCCTGCACTTCGACCTCGTACCGATCGTCGGGGCTGAACAGCACCTTGTCCCCGATCTCGCAGCTCCGCACGTTCTGTCCTTGCGCGACCACGGTCGCCCAGACGAGACGTTTCTGGACTTGCGCGGTGGCCGGGATCACGATGCCGCCGGATGACTTGCGGTCGGTGCCTTTGTCGGACACCTTCACGAGCACGCGGTCGTTGAGCATCTTGATCGGCAGCTTGTCGTCAGCACTCGATGTAGGGCCAGCCATGGGCGACGAGGGTACCGTCGCATCTCATGACGCGAACCGTGCAGTTCACCACCTCCGATGGCGTCACGATCGACGGCGACCTGTCCGTGCCCGCCGCTCCGCGGGCCGCCGCGATCATTTGCCATCCGCATCCGCAGCACGGCGGCAACCGACAGAACAACGTGGTGCAGGCGCTGTTCGATGCCCTCCCCGGTGCAGGCATCGCTGCCTTGCGGTTCGACTTCCGCACTGAGTTCGACCACGGCCGAGGCGAGCTGCTCGATACGGGAGCAGCGGTCACGTTCCTCGCCGCCGCGGTCCCCGACGTCGCGCTGATTGCGACCGGCTACTCGTTCGGTGCCGCAATTGTGCTCGGGCTCGACGACGAGCGTCTCACGACCAAGGTGCTTATCGCTCCCCCACTCGCTGCAATGGACCCGCAACGCGGCATGGACGTCGACACGCTGATCCTCACGCCAGCGCACGACCAGTTCTCGGCCCCGGACGCGACTGAGGCAATCATCTCGGAGTGGCCACAGACCACCCACGAGACGATCGCCTCAGCAGATCACTTCCTTGTCGGCCGCACCGCTCACGTCGCGGAACGAACCCTCGAATTCCTCAGCACCTGACCGTTTGCGTGACGCAAACGGAACTCAGCGCTTGACGGCGGCGCGCATCTCTTCGTCGACCTCGTCGGTGATCAGTGGGATCACGTCGACGGCCGCGAAGTTCTGCTCGACCTGGCTCACCTTTGACGCGCCGGTGATCACACTCGACACCATCGGGTGCTTCGCTGCCCAAGCAAGCGCGAGCTGCGCCATCGAGCAGTCGAGCCGCTCGGAGATCGGACGCAATTTCTCGACCTTGGCCAGCGCGTCGCCGTCGGACAAACGATCCGACAACCACTCGTAGCCTTCGAGCGCACCACGTGAATCCTCGGGGATGCCGTCCTTGTACTTGCCCGTGAGCAGGCCGGATGCCAGTGGGCTCCAGATCGTGTTGCCGTAGCGGTAGTCCTCCCACAGCCGAGTGTAGTTCTTCTCGACGTTGCGACGCTCGAGCAGGTTGTACTGACTCTGCTCGGTGACCGGCTTGTGCAGGTGATGCTTGTCGGCGATCTCGATCGCGCCGCGGATCTCATCGGCCGTCCACTCGCTGGTCCCCCAATACGTGGCCTTGCCCGACGACACGATCTCGCTCATCGCGAACACGACCTCTTCGAGCGGCGTCTCCGGGTCGCAGCGGTGGCAGTACAGGACATCGACAAAGTCGTGGCCGAGGCGTTCGAGCGAGGCGTCGATGGCCTGCATCAGGTACTTGCGGTTGAGGGTCTGACGCATGTTCGGAACGTCGCCGTGGATGCCCCAGAAGACCTTCGTCGTCAGGACGTACGACCATCGTTCCCAGCCGAGGTCACGGAACGCCTTGCCCATGATCTCCTCGCTCTTGCCACCGGCGTACGCCTCGGCATTGTCGAAGAAGTTGCAGCCGGCCTCGCCTGCGGCCTCGATGCACTCGGTGGCCAGCGTGTTGTCGAGCTGCGTGTCAAACGTGACCCAGCTACCGAGCGACAGGATGCTGACCTTCATGCCGGTGTTGCCGAGCCGGCGGTACTCCATGTTGGGATTGACTTTGGGGGTTGCCATGCCCGGACCATACCGGTGGAGCCCAGCTGGAAACGTGTTGACGCAAGGTCCAAGCCGGATCACGCCCCAAAGACATCGCTGACGCCGCTGCTACGTTTGCCCCGATGTCCTCAGCCGGCCCGCTCGACTCATATTTCTCCCGTGTCTCGAGCTTCGCCGCGCTGCATGCCGACTACCTCGATCGCGGTATCAACATCACGCTGGACGAGACGGACAAGGAGATGGACGGCGGCACCGACCACTACTTCGACGTGGGTGCCGAGGCGATCCGCTTGTGTGTCGAAGCCCTGGTGGCGTCGGGCCGAGGTGTTCCGTCCTCGGTGCTGGACTTCCCGTCAGGTTCTGGCCGGGTCACACGACACCTCACCTCGTTCTTCCACGGCGCACAGGTCACCGCATGCGACCTCTACCCGTCGCACGTCGATTTCTGCACGTCGACGTTCGGCGTCGACGGTGTGGTCTCCGAGGACGACCTCGATGAGGTCAACTTCGGCCGCACGTTTGACCTCATCTTCTGCGGGTCGCTCCTCACCCACCTGCCGGCGAAGGAGACCAAGTCGGCGATCGACCTCATGATCCGCTCGCTGTCGCCCAACGGCGTTGCGGTCATGAGCTTGCACGGCCGTCAGTCGATTCATGTCCAAAAGAACGAATGGAACTACGTCCCTCCGAATCGATTCGAGAAGGTCGAGCGTGGATTCAATCGTTCCGGCTATGGCTACAACGACTACGACGGATCATTCCGCGCTCGATTCGCCAGCAATGCCCGCTACGGCATCAGCGTCGCCGCGCCCAGCTGGACACTCGGTGTCATCGAAGAGCACGACGACATCCGCATCATCAGTTACACCGAACGAGCATGGGACCGCCACCAGGACATCCTCGCCATCGGGCGTCCCTCGGCGTTTCAGCCCTGATCACCCGCAGGTCAGAGCGGCGCGCCGATACCCCCGGCGCGGTCAGCGGCAATCTGCTCGGCCATCGTTGTGACGGCGCTCCCACGCATCTTGCGGATTGTGACGGCGTACGCCTTGGCGCTGAGTGAAGCGAACTCCATCGCCTGGGCAACGGCGGCCTCGAGGACATCGGCGTCGGCCACGACCTCGTCGAGGTAGCCGGCATCGACAGCGCCACCGGAGTCAGTGATGCGAGCGGTCGGAATCGCCCGCTGCAGATGGCGTTTGCTGAGTCGCTCGGCGGCAATCGTCAACGCCCAGTCGGGCAATGTCATCCCAATGGCCACCTCATTCAGCCCGATCTTGCACGGCCGATCTGACCCGATGCGCACGTCACATGCCAGCAGCATCAGTGCACCTGCGGCAAGCGCGTGTCCGGTGCATGCCGCGACCACCGGGACGTCGGCGGCATAGATCTTCCGGACCAGTTCGCCACCATCAGCGACCAGGGCAGAGATGGCCGAAGCGTCGCCAGCCAACATCACGTTGAGGTCGAAGCCGGCCGAGAACTTGCCCTCGCGGCCGTGCAACACCACTGCGTGAATGGCCTCGTCGCCTTCCGCCTCGGAGATCGCATCGCTGATTGCGATGATCATGTCGCTCGACAACGCATTCGCCTTGCCATCGTCAAGATGGCAGATCAGGACGCCATCGCGTCGTTCCGTGGTGACCAGTGCATCGCTCAGCCCCGAAAGTTACGCATTCATCCGTTTGCGTGACGATTTTGGTGCTCATGGCAACCACTTTCGTGACGCAAACGGGATGGAGGTGTTGGGTTCAGTGATCGGCGGGGCGGACGGTGATGCCGGCAGCGGTCATCACGTCTTTGGCTTCCGCGACGGTGTGCTCTCGGAAGTGGAAGATCGATGCAGCCAAGACCGCATCAGCACCACCCTGGGTGACGCCGTCGGCGAGGTGATCGAGCGTGCCGACTCCCCCGCTGGCGATGATCGGCACGTTGACCTGATCAGCAATTGCCCGCGTCAGATCGATGTCGAAGCCTTCACGGGTGCCATCACGATCCATCGACGTGATCAGCAGCTCGCCGGCACCCAGCCGGACTGCCTCGGCAGCCCAATCGATCGCATCGATGCCGGTCGGGGTTCGCCCGCCGTGTAGGTAGACCTCCCAGCCATCGACCGGCACCTCGGGAGCGGGCCCGCTGACATCACCATCTGGGCGACGGCGACGAGCGTCGATGGCGCACACCACGCACTGCGAGCCGAACTCGGCGGCGATTTCGGCGATCAGCTCGGGGCGTTGGACGGCCGCTGTGTTCACGCTGACCTTGTCGGCGCCCGCGCGGAGCATGCGCCGAGCGTCTTCGAGCGTCCGAATGCCGCCTCCGACCGTAAAGGGGATGTAGACCTGCTCGGCCACACGGTGCACCATCTCGACCGTGGTGTCGCGGTTGTCGCTCGACGCGGTGATGTCGAGAAACACCAACTCGTCGGCACCCTCCAGGTCGTAGCGGGCAGCAAGTTCGACCGGGTCACCAGCGTCGCGCAGGTCGACGAAGTTGGTGCCCTTCACGACGCGACCATCGGCCACATCAAGACACGGGATGACGCGTGCCGCCTTCATCGCTCGACTCCTTGCGCCCGAGCCAGTGCGATGAGGCCTGCAGCCACCGTGAAGCGACCCTCGTAGACCGCCTTGCCGGTGATGACACCGCCGAGGCCGGGAATCGCCGCCAGCGCTTCGATGTCGGCGATACTCGACACTCCGCCCGACGCGATGACAGGCGCCCCCGCGAGTTCGGCAGAACGAGTGAGGCCGTCGATATCCGGGCCTTCGAGCATTCCGTCGCGACCGATGTCGGTGATGACGAACACGTCAGCCGTCGGGAAGCGCTCGTACGCATCGTCGAGCATGACGCCGCTCCCCTCCGTCCA
Source organism: Candidatus Ilumatobacter isfjordensis (assembly GCA_964199985.1). Lineage (GTDB taxonomy): Bacteria > Actinomycetota > Acidimicrobiia > Acidimicrobiales > Ilumatobacteraceae > Ilumatobacter_A > Ilumatobacter_A isfjordensis. The sequence continues at coordinate 11,525 of CAXMZV010000012.1, forward strand.
CCCGTGCACCGAGAGCTCACCGCTGCGGTGGTCGAGGCCGACGGCGACCGGCACCACCTCTGAGGCGGAAGCGACCAAGGCGGGGTCACGTACCGCGGCCGACCCCATCACCACGCGGGCCACGCCGGCATCGGCGAGCTGACGAGCGTCGTCGACCGATCGCACGCCGCCGCCGGTCTGCACTCGGCTCACGCCCTGCACCGCAGCCGCAATGGCAGCGACCACCGGCCGGTTGACCGGGTCGCCCGACTTCGCGGCGTCGAGATCGACGACATGAATCCACGGCGTCCCGGCGTCGGCGAAGCTGCGCGCCATCGCCACCGGATCGGTGCCGTACTCGGTCTCGTCGGCGTAGTCGCCCTGGCGCAGCCGAACGACGCGTCCACCAAGCAGGTCGATGGCCGGGTACAACTCGATCATGCCGACACCCCGTCGCTCGTCGTCGCTGATGTTACGGAGGATCGGGCGCACACCTCGATGAAGTTCGACAGCAATGCCAGACCCGGCGCACTCGACTTCTCGGGGTGGAACTGAGCTGCGAAGACGTTGCCGAGCCGGAACGCAGCGTTCAACGTGGTGCCGTACTCGACGGTTGCGACCACGACCGCCGGATCGTCGGGCACACCGTGCAGCGAGTGCACGAAGTACAGCCACGGCTCGTCGCCGAGGCCAACGAGCATCGGGTCGGCCGTGACGATGTCGAGCTGATTCCACTGCATCTGCGGGATCTTCGGCCCGGCGGCCGGGTCGGTCGGGATCCACTTGATCGTCCCCGGGATGACACCGAGTCCATGCGCTTCTGGGTTCTCTTCGGAGTCGCTGAACAGCATTTGCATGCCGACACAGATACCGAGGAACGGGCGTCCCGATGCAACGGCATCGAGGGCAGGCTGTTCTAAGCCGCTCGACCGCAGTGCGTCCATGCAGGCACCGAATGCACCGACACCGGGGAGCACCACGCCGTCGGCGGCGGCGATGACCTCGGGGTCAGCGGTCAACCGCGCATCGGCGCCGCCTCGTTCGAGTGCCTTCTGCGCCGAGTGGACGTTGCCGATCCCGTAGTCGAGCACCGCGACCAGTGGCCGCGCATCAGCCAACGGATCAGAGGGTGTCACAGCACACCCTTGGTCGACGGGACGCCGCTCGGGCCCTCGATGCGAACGGCGTCACGAAGGGTTCGCGCCAGCCCTTTGAAGGTCGCCTCGATCACGTGGTGGGTGTTGCGTCCACGGATCATCTCGACGTGCAGCGTGATGCCCGCCGACGTGGCGAACGACGACACGATGTGCTCGGCGAGTTGCGGGTCGAACGCCGGGTCGCCCAAAGGCAGGCTCTCAGGCATGTCGACGTGCCATTCGATGTGCGGTCGACCCGAAAGGTCGAGCGCGACGTCGATCAGCGCTTCATCGAGCGGGTAGCGACCGCTGGCGAACCGTCGAACGCCGGCCTTGTCACCGAGCGCCTCGGCGAAGCACTCGCCGAGCGTGATCGCCACGTCTTCGACCGTGTGGTGCGTGTCGATGTGCAGGTCGCCCTGGGCCTGCACCGTGAGGTCGAATCCGCCGTGACGACCGAGTTGGTCGAGCATGTGGTCGTAGAACGGGATACCGGTTGAGATGTCGGTCGTGCCGGACCCGTCGAGATCGATCGAGACCTCGATCGATGTCTCCTTGGTCGAGCGGCTACGGCTGGCGGTGCGACTCATCGGTCGGCTCCGTTCTGTTCGGTCTGGAAATCAGTCTGAGAGGCAGTGAGTACTGCAGCGAGCGCGCTCAGGAATTCGGAGTTCTCGTCGGGCGTCCCGACGGTCACCCGCAGCCAGTTGGCGAGGCGCGGCCAGCCTGAACAGTCACGAATCAACACGCTGCGGTCGACGAGGCCCTGCCACACCACACGACCGTCGTGGCCGTTCGGCCGGAAGAGGACAAAGTTCGCTCCACTCGGAGTCACGGTGACACCCATCGCTTCGAGTTCGGTGCTGATCCGCGTGCGCTCGGCGACGATCTGCGCAACACGATCATCCATGTCCTCGACATAGCGCAGCGCAAGCCGACCCGCTATCTGCTTCACCGCATCGAGGTGATACGGCAACACGACCTTCTCGAGCTCGGCGACCAGCCAGGTTGGGCCGATCAGGTAGCCGAGACGGGCGCCCGCCATCGACCACGTCTTGGAGAACGTACGGGTGACCACCAGCGGCGTCTCATCGTTGACCAGATCGAGTGCAGTCCAGCCAGCGAACTGGGCGTATGCCTCGTCGACAACGACGAGGCCGGGTGCCAGATCGAGTAGCTGCTGCACGCGGTCGGCAGGCTCGACCAGACCAGTCGGGTTGTTGGGAGAGGTCAAGAAGACCACATGTGGTTGATATTCGGTGAGGACCCGCTCGACTTCGGACGGGTCGAGCGTGAAGTCGTCAGCGCGCTCCCCCTCGACCACGGTGGCGCCGGTGACGCGAGCGATCTGCGCGTGCATCTGGTACGTCGGCTCAAACGTCGCCACGACGCGGCCCGGGCCCGCATAGGCCAACAGGATCGTCTGGAGTACCTCGTTGGATCCGTTCGCGACGAAGACCTGCGCCAGATCCACGCCGTGGCTCTCAGCGATGGCCTCGCGCAGCGCCGTGGCCGCACGATCCGGGTAGCGATGCCATTCGACCCTCGACACCTCAGCCGCCACCGCATCGCGGAACGCATCGGGCGGCGGCGTCGGTGACTCGTTCGTGTTCAACCGGACACGAACGTCGACCTGTGCCGAGTGGTAGCCCTCGAGGGCGCGCAAGTCGTCGCGAACAGGAATCACGCAGGTGAAGGGTACCGACGCAGAGGCCCAGCTCTCGGGATCGTTTCGGTCGTTTCGCCCGGCCGGTAGCGTCTCGGCGTGGCTGCCTCGCTCGAACGCACGTCGTCGGAACTCTCGACCATTGCCGACAACGTCGGCCGGTACCGCGAACGAGTGGCGGGTCTCGCCGAACCCTTCATCGGGACCGAGCGCGACGACATCGTCGGCGCCATCCACGAAGCCGAGCGCCAACTTCGCTCCGCCGAACGCAGCCTGCAGCGCGCCATTCGCCAGGTGGGCTGAAAACGCAACGACGACCCCTCGGAAGGGGCCGTCGCTCGGCGAGGTCAGGCGGCGGAGCCCGACGCTCACAGCAAACAGGTTGGCGGGAACCTTGTTTGCATCTTTGAGTCTACTCGCCGACCTCCCACAGGCGCAACGGAAGCGGTGCCGTCCGAGCAAAAGGTCAGGAAGCGACGACCGATACCCTGGCCGCGTGCGCTGCCTTGAGATCAAACGTCAGATGGAAGACGACGACATCGCCAAGGTGAACGAACTCCTCGACGCTGCAGCGCGCGCTGACGGCCGACGGCCGCTGTCCGATCACCTGTACCTCGACCTGGTCAATGGCGGGCACAACGGCTTCGCCGGGTTGCTCGCATCGGAGCCGGGCCACGATCATCCGGTGGCGTACGCCCAGGTGTCACGCGGCAACGACTCCTACGCGTTTGAGCTGGTGGTCCACCCGCACCACCGATATGAGATGGCCACGATCGGCCCCGAGCTGATCGAGTCGGCCATCGACGTCATCGCCTCCGACGGTGGCGGCAGTGTCAACTGGTGGGTGTACGAACCCACGTCGATGCACCGCCAACTCGCCGGTGACGCCGGCATGCACGTTGGGCGCACGCTCCATCAGATGCGTCGCCCGTTGCCCACCGGTATCGAAGTCACTGCGGCGACACGCGATTTCGTGCCCGGCGCCGACGACGACAGCTGGCTGTCGGTCAACAACCGCGCGTTTGCCGACCATGGCGAACAAGGCGGGTGGACACTCGAGACGTTCTGTCAACGTCAAGGCGAGGACTGGTTCAACCCATCCGGATTCAGAGTCCACGATGTCGACGGACGGATGGCTGCGTTCTGCTGGACGAAGGTCCATCCGGCCACCGAGACCGAACCCGAAATCGGCGAGATCTACGTGATTGCGGTCGACCCCGACTTCCACGGGCGAGGGCTCGGCAAGCAGCTCACCCTCGCCGGACTCGAACATCTCGCCAGCTTGGGCATCAGCACCGCACTGCTCTACGTCGACGCCGACAACACCGCCGCGGTTTCGATGTATGAGCGGCTCGGCTTCGCTGTGTCCGCCACCAACGCAGCATTCATCACCGAGATCACACCCTCCAACCAACCAGTCCCCGACAGTCGAGGCGTCTGCTGACATGACGACCATCAACACCAGCACCGATACCGGCGGCGAGCACACACTCCCCCGCTGGAACGTCACCGACGTCCACGAGTCGCTCGACAGTCGATCGTTCACCGACGCACTCGAACTTGTCGGCGCCGACGTCGAGCGACTCGGTGCGCTGTTCGACGAACTCGACGTCCGCTCGACCGAACGCAGCATCGAACCGGAGGACGGAGACAAGGCCGACCGGGCGATATCGGAGTTCAACCGTGTCTCCGACGCACTCAACCTGCTCGACGCCTACGTGTACTCGATCGTGTCGACCGACTCGCGCCACGAGCAGGCGCAGGCAGTGATGAGCGAACTCGACACGACCGGGTCGTCGCTCCGACCGTTGCTCGCCCGCCTTGCCGAGTGGGTCGCCGCGCTGGGGGCCGATGAACTGGCCGACATCAGCGCTCAAGCCAGCGAGCACCTCGGTCCGTTGCAGCGCTTCGCAGAACGAGCCGCGCATCAGATGTCCGAGAACGAAGAGCACCTCTACGCGGCGCTCAGCACAACGGGCTCAAGCGCTTGGGGCCGGCTGCAGAGCGACGTTACGTCGCAGCTCACGACCTCGGTGGCGCTCCCCGATGGCCGTGCCGAGTTGCCAATGCCTGCAGTTCGTGGCCTCGGCACCGATGCTGACCCCGTCGTCCGCGAAGCCGCATACGACGCTGAGATGCAGGCATGGCCGGCCATCGAGGTCCCCGTCGCTGCGGCGATGAACGCCATCAAGGGCGAGGCCAACACCATCAACCATCGCCGCAACTGGGCGTCGCCGCTCGACGCATCGTGCTTCGCGAACAGCGTGAGCCGGGCCACGTTCGACGCCATGCACGCTGCGGTCACCACATCACTGCCGGACTTCCATCGTTGGATGCGCGTCAAAGCACGACTCCACGGCCACACGGCTGAGCGGGGTCTGCCCTGGTGGGACCTCGTCGCTCCACTCCCATTTACCTCTGGCGCCATCACGTGGGACGAGGGGATGGACATCGTACGCAACGCCTTCGCCGAGTACAGCCCGTCCCTCGGCGGGCTCGTCGATCGCGCGTTGACCGAAGAATGGATCGATGCCGAGCCGCGCGACGGCAAACAGGGCGGAGCGTTCTGCATGTCGTTCGGGGGTGACCGATCGCTGGTGATGCTCAACTGGTCGGGGTCGACGGAATCGGCACAGACGACCGCACACGAACTCGGCCACGCATACCACAACACCACGCTCGCAGGCCGAACGGCGCTGCAGCGTCGGCTGCCGATGGCACTCGCCGAAACGGCCAGCATCTTCTGCGAGACCCTGGTGGTCGAAGCCGGATTGGCACGGCTCGAGGGCGACGAGCGCCTGGCGCTCCTCGACGTGGACCTGCAGGGAACGAACCAAGTCGTCGTCGACATCCGCTCGCGTTTCCTGTTCGAGACCGAAGTGTTCGCACGCCGCCAGCGCCGCACATTGAGTTCAGCCGAAATGTGTGAGCTGATGAACGAAGCACAGCTCGTTGCGTATGGCGACGGCATCGACCAGACCACAGCGCACCCGTACATGTGGCTCCTCAAGCCCCACTACTACGGCTCACACTTCTACAACTGGCCATATACCTACGGACTGCTCTTCGGGCTCGGCCTGTTTGCCCGGTATCAAGAGGACCCCGAACGCTTCCGGTCCGGCTACGAGACCCTGCTGTCCCGGGTCGGTATGGATACCGCTGAAGAGCTTGGCGACGCCTTCGAACTCGACGTGACCGACGAGGCATTCTGGACCTCGAGCCTCGATGTTGTCCGCTCGCGCATGGCCGAATACGAACGCCTCGCTGCGCCACACCTCACCTGACGAGCCACACAGCAAAGACGAACGGTGCTTGGCACCAACTCGTCTTCGCTGCACGGATAGCGTGTTCGAGTGCCCGGGCCAACTCGATATGACGTGACGCGCGATGCGCTTGCCGAGCACCTCGACGGCGAGCCGCGCTACCGGTTGGATCAACTGTGGGACGGGCTGTACACCCAGCTCGCCGACCCGGCCGACATCACGAACCTGCCCAAGAAGCTGCGGCAGCGGCTGGACGATGAGCTACCAACCGCACTGACACTCGTGACCGAGTCAGTCGACGAGACTGGCGACACCGTGAAGTTCTTGTGGGAACTCGATGGCGGCAGTCGAGTCGAAACCGTGCTCATGCTGTACCCCGACCGGGCCACGGTCTGCGTGAGCAGCCAGGCGGGCTGTGCCATGGCGTGTGGATTCTGCGCCACCGGGCAGGCCGGATTCACTCGACACCTCACCGTCGGCGAAATCGTCGAGCAGGTCGTCCGGGCCGCGCAGCGCGCAAAGCAGGCCGACCGCCGCGTGAGCAACATCGTCTTCATGGGCATGGGCGAACCAATGGCCAACTTGAAGCCAGTCTGGGAGTCGGTCGAGCGCATCCACGGCGACATCGGATTGTCGGCACGGCACATCACGATCTCGACTGTTGGCCTGATCCCCGGCATCCGGGCCCTGAAGGACTTGCCGCTGCCAGTCAACCTGGCCGTGTCGCTGCACGCGGCCAATGACGAGCTGCGGACCGAGATGGTGCCGATCAACAGGCGGTACCCGATCAATGACCTGATCGATGCCTGCAGCGACTACCTGCAGGTGAGGAACCGCCGGGTGAGTTTCGAATGGGCGATGATCGACGGGGTCAACGATCGCACGAGCGATGCGCGCGAACTTGCTGCGCTCTGTCGCCGATTACAACCGAACGCACACGTGAATCTGATTCCGCTCAACCCGACCCCGGGCTACCCCACCATGGGAACACCGTTGAAGAAGGTCTACGCGTTTCGCGATGCGCTGGAAGACTTCGGGGCCAACGCCACCGTCCGCCAGAACCGCGGTAACGACATCGACGCTGCATGCGGCCAACTCGCCGCCGGCCAGCCCGTCACCATCACCCGCAAGAGCTGACCACCGGCGTCATTCCGACGAAGGCATGTGGATCTTGCGCACAATGAGCGCAAGATGTGCACGCGAACTCAGTCGGCGCGTGGACCGTCAGTCGAGGTATTTGGGGTTGGCGACGCGGAGCTTGTCGACGACCCATTCGAAGAGTGCAGCACTGATTTCAGCCTGACGGTCGGCTGCATCGCCTGAACGGATCAGCACGGCGAGGGCGGCCTCGCTGTCAACGCCAAGCGCCACGAGTCGCTCGTTGTGAGCCGTTGCCTGAGCTCCGCCCATCGCCATCTCCCGTTCGACCATCGACAGCACGTTCACCGCCACCCGACTGTGAAAACGGAGACGCCCCTCGGTGGAGCTGAGCACATCACGTTCAAGCCACTCGCGCACCGCTTCGATGAGTTCTGCCGAGGTCGGGACGTCGTGCGGTCCGCCATCCAACTCCGCGGCCGATGGCGCCGGCACGTCGGCGACGCTGAGCCCGACCCCAGACAGACCGAAGAGGTCGAGGCCGTTCGGGTCGAGCAGGTCGAACTCGTTCTCGCAGACGCGTCGGCCGATGGCGGCCAGCTCATGGCTGCGAACCGCGCCCGAACGGTGGGCATTGGCCTGCAACACGCACATGATCCCCCACTTCCACGTACCGAGCACCT
>CAXMZV010000013.1:0-19123 GCA_964199985.1 Candidatus Ilumatobacter isfjordensis
ACCGACAGATCACGAAGCCAGCGATGGCGACACCGCCGACGCGTCATTTGAGGGTTCCGACATCGAAGCCTCGATGCCCGTCGAGCCCGACGGCGGAATCGGTGACGGCGCGGAGCCCCTGCCGATCGAGGAGCCGCCGATCAACGGCCCGGTCGATACGGCGCCACTCCGAGCGGGAAGTGTCGATGACAACGCCGACTTCTCGGGCTTCCTCGGCTATCTCGAGCGCATCGCCGGCCTCGGTGTCATCACCCGAGATCTGGACCCGACGGGCCGCTCGATCGTCACCGTGGTCGACGACGCAGGGATTCCGGTGCCTGGTGTTGCGATCGAGGTCGCAGCAGGAGACGAGTTGGTCACGCTGCGGACCACGGCCGACGGCACGGTGCGTTTCCATCCAGCGTTCTACGGGATGCCGACTGACGGCGTCGCAGAGTTCGGTTTTGCGTTCGCCGATATGGAACTTGTGCCGGTGCCCGCGGGGGAGGACGTCACGATGGTGGCGCCAAGTGCAGACATCGCAGCTCCCGTCCCGCTCGACGTGCTCTTCCTCCTCGATGCCACCGGTTCGATGGGCGACGAGATCGACCGCTTGAAGCAGACTATCGAGATCGTTGCCGAGCGTGTTGCAGCGCTCGACCCGGCACCCGATGTCCGCTTTGCCATGACGCTCTATCGCGACGAAGGCGACGCATTCGTCACCGCGAACTACGACTTCACCGGCAACATTGCCGAGTTCCAGGCTGCACTCGCCGACGTGATCGCAGACGGCGGTGGCGACTACCCCGAAGCGCTCGACGAGGGGCTCGCTGATGCGCTGGCCAAGCCGGCCTGGCGTGATCCTGCAGAGGCCGTGCAGCTGATCTTCGTCGTGGCCGATGCGCCGCCTCAGGTCGATCGCCAACTCGAGACGCCGTACACCGACTCGATCCGAACCGCGATCGAGCGTGGAATCAAGATCTTCCCGGTGGCGTCATCGGAGAGTGACGACCAGGCCGAAGCAGTGTTCCGCCAGATGGCGCAGGCCACGGGCGCTCCGTTCGTGTTCCTGAGCAATGGTGCCGCAGGTGCGGCCACTGGTGGGTCGACCGACATCACCTCGACCGACTACGAGGAGCTTGCACTCGACGAACTCGTGGTGCGACTCATTGCCGAGGAACTGTCGGACCTGCAGCGCGATGTTGAGATCACGGTCCCCACCACGGTGGCTCCGCAGACGACGAACCCTGACGGCCAATGACCCGCTGAATTCGGGGACTCGACAAAATTCTGTCACCCCCACTGTCACTCTGAGAGGTCTCGGAGCGACGCAGAGTGTAAAAACTTCTCAAGGATCCCAGTGATTCGACCGATGTCTCCTGTGGGCGCAGTCGAAATGAGGGAGTTGAGGGGTGCATGACCGAGCCAACGAATTCCGACGTTCTCGATGCCGTCACGCTGGAGCTGAGTCGATTCACCCGTGAGGTCGTCGCCGAAATGCATCGGCTTCGTGACGAGCTTGCCGCCGAACGCCAACGGACGGATCAGCTCGAGTCGACCGTGACGTCACTCACCGCTTCACTCCGGAAGTTCGACACGCAGGCAGCGAACATCGTCGACCACTTCACCAAACTCTCCTCCGATCTCGAACGTCGGCTGGGCAACGTCGAGCAACGGGCGACCGATGGGTCAACATTGGTGACCACAGCCACCGCGCCGGAGCCCGTCGCCGTGGCGGCGGTTGACGAACCTGTTGTCCCAGCTGCGTCGGCGGTAACGGATGACGACGTCATCCAATTTGCCCATCTCTCGTTGACGCTCGATCCGGTCGAACCCGAATCTCCGCATGACTCGTCGATCGACGATCTCGTCGCACGAGTGGTCGGCGCCATCGATGCACCGATGGCACCGCCGAGTGGCCAGTTCAGCAACAGCGACCGTGTCCAGTCGGGCAGTGCCCGATGACCGAACCCTCTCCCGACACCATCACGCCGAACACCATCACGCCCAACACTGGCACGAGGGACCTCTCATGACATCCAGAATCACGCTCCCCGTCAAGCTGGCGATGCTCGGGCTGGTGCCACTCAGCGCAATTGCTGGTCTGTCGACCTGGCGAGTGCTCGACGACTTTGCCGAGGCGGACACGCTCACTGCGCAGGCTGACGAGGTCCGTCGCGTCGACCAGATCGGGCGGATCATCGACCGAGTCGACGATGAGATCCAGACGCTCAACGAGATTGGCGCGTCGGAAGAGGACTTGGTCGCGCAGCGTGCCCGAGTCGACAGTGCGCTCAACGAACTGCTCGACGACCCGAACGGCGCCAGTGCCGCCACCCTGGAACTGGTGGCCGAGTTTCGGGGTCGAATCGACGCACATCGATCATTGATCCCTTCGAGCCCAAGCGCCTACCGACTTTCCGGTGCCGCTACCGGCCGCTACGTCTTCGATCACGGAGACGGTGGTGTCGAGGCCATGAGCCCCGATGCGTTGGTGATCTTTGCAGCGACGCAGGAGTTCTCGGCGTTCACCAACTCGCTCCGCGATGCCACTCGCTTCAACGACGACCTGTTCCGTGACGGCGGTATCGCCGCCGATGTGTCGACGCTGCAGCTGTTCGATCGCTTGGCTGAGCGCCTCGATTCCGAGCGGCAGATCTACGTCGAGATGGCGTCACTTCCGGCGAGCGTGCGAACCGAAGAGGTGCTGGTGGCAGGCCGAGAGGTCGGGCGCTCGGCACAGTTCTGGAACGAAGCGGTCGATGAGATCGGTGCCGACGACATGTTGGGAGCATTCGCCAACCTGCGGTCCTCCGACGCAGCCGCACAGGTCGAGACGACCCGCGCCTTGATGGCCGAACTGGTCCCAGGCCAACCTCTCTCGATCAGCGCCGCTGGCATCGAAGAGGCGTTCGTCGACCTCGACTCGCAGATCGGCAGCGTGCGCAGCGAACTCTCATCAGACACGATCGCAGAAGTCGACGCGATTCGGTCGACAGCGGTTCGATCGGCATACATCACGATGGCGCTCGCAGCGCTCTTCGTCGGCGGTGCGGCGCTCTTGATCTACTTGCTCTACCTGTCGATCCGGCGACCGTTGCGCCGAGTGACACAGCGCAGCATCGAGGTCGCCACGGTGCAGCTCCCGGCGGCGGTGGCAACGTTGCGCGACGACGCCGATGCCGACCTTCCGGAGATCGTTCCCATCGAGGTGACGAGCCGCGACGAGATTGGCCAGCTGGTTGAAGCGTTCAACACGATGTCGGCGACATCGCTCGAGCTCGCTGGCGAACAGGCGATTGCTCGTCGCTCGGTCGGTGACATGTTCATGAATCTCGGTCGGCGAAATCAGAAGCTGCTCAATCGGCTGCTTCGGAATCTCGATCAACTGCAGCGCGACGAGCGTGAGCCGCAGGCGCTCCAGGCGCTGTACGAGATCGACCACCTGACGACCCGGATGCGCCGCAACGCCGAATCGCTGTTGATCCTCGCTGGCGCGGAGCAGACCAGACGTTTCACGTCGCCCGTGACCGCCGGCGACATCATTCGTGGGGCGATGTCCGAGGTCGAGCACTATCAGCGAGTCGAGATCGTCGGCGACACTGGCCAACGCATCCGCGGCGAGCTCGTCGCCGACCTCACTCACCTTCTGGCAGAGCTCATCGAGAACGGGCTGGCCTTCTCGCCCCCCGAGACCACGGTGCAGGTGACGGCCCGGATGACTCACCGGGGGTACATGTTCGCCGTCAGCGACGACGGCATCGGCATGACGGCAGATAAAATCGAGGAGGCGAACAGCCGCATCTCGGTCGCTGCGACGCAGGAGGAAACGCCGTCGAAGTTCCTCGGACTGTTCGTCGTGGGTCGGCTTGCTGCTCGACGCAATGTCGACGTCAGGATCTTCGACAGCCCCACTGGCGGTGTGGCCGTCCGACTCGCGCTTCCCGACGACGCACTGTTCGTCGACCAGGACACGTCGTCCGTTCCTGACGACCTCTCGTCCCTTGATGAATCGGTCGCTGTCCCGGATGTGGTCGCGGACACCGCGCCAACAACCGAGTCTCTGATGGCACGTCCCGCATCGCCGCAGCCCGAACTGGTGGAGGCGCTGCGTGCGCCGTCGTTCGCGGAAGCGCCGGACCTGACCCGTGTGCCGTCGATGGTCGCTCTTCCCGAGGTGCCCTCGCGGCCGACCTCCCTCGACGACATTGCGGCGGAGCGTCGGCCAGCAGTGCGCGCAGCGCTCGAATCGATTCAGCAGATCTCGGCGGCGGTCCCGCACCTGGACGCGCAGGGCGATGTCACGCTGGGCAATCCTGCTCAACCCCTGATCGCCCCTGCAGGGTCGGCACTGCCCGCACCTGCACCCGCACCGCGGGATCCGAGCAAGTTCGGTGGCGCCACGAGGCGGCCCGGAGCGAACTTGCCGCAGACGTCATTGACATCCGCTGACTCAACATCGGAATCAGCCTCGCAACCCGACCGGACACCCGAGGTCGTCAGGCAGTCGCTATCGGGCTTCCAGTCCGGAACGAGTCGCGCCGACCAACAAGGAGCCGAACAATGACCGTTCACGCAGCTGATCGAGGGCTCGGCTTCATCCTGCAGTCGTTCGTCGACGAGACCGATGGCGTGCGATTCGCCCAGACCGTGTCGGCCGACGGCATGCACCTTGCGGCCTCGGCCGGCTTCTCGGCTGCGCATCGCGAGACGTTCGCCGCGATCGCCTCCGGGCTGGCGAGCCTCACCGATGGCGCCGTCGGCAATTTCGGTCTGGGAAACGTGACCCGTCAGATCATTGAGGCGAGTGACGGGTGGATTCTCGTGGCACGCGTGTCGTCCACCGCGTCGATGGGCGTGGTCGCCGACGCCGACGCCGACCTTGGCATGGTCGGGTACGAAATGACGCTGCTGACGCAGCGCCTCGGCGATGTGCTGTCACCCGAGTTGATCGAGCGTTTGAAGAACGTGGTGGCGCCAGTGCGATGAAGTACGAGGACGATGTCGAGGACGGCGCCGAAGTCGTGCGTGCGTTCATGGTCACCCGCGGTCGCACGACCGCGGTGTCGGAGGAGTTCGCCCTCGAGACCATGGTCAGCCCGACGAGCCACGGCAGGTTGAAGGCTGCATCACTTCGGTTCGAGCGTCAGCGCATCGTCAACCAATTCGCCGAACCGATCGCCATCGCCGAAATCGCGGCAGTGCTCGGTCTCCCCATCCGTGCCGTTCAAGTGTTGGCGAGCGAGATGATCAGCGATGGTCTCCTCCAGCGACACGAAACCATCCAGCGAATCGATACGTCGGTTCTGCTCCGCATCCGTGGCGCCGTGGCCGCACTGTGACCTGCCGAGGAACTCGCCATGCCCACGATTGCTGACACACCCACCCTGTCCCCGTCGATCGCGGCCGCCGTCTCCGCGAAGCTCGTCGTCGCTGGCGGCTTCGGCGTGGGCAAGACGACCTTCGTCGGTTCGATCTCGGAGATCGATCCGCTGCGAACCGAAGAGACGATGACCGCCGCCGCCGCCGGCGCGGACCACGACCTCGTCGACACGAAGCAGTCGACGACCGTCGCGATGGACTTCGGCCGCATCTCGGTCGACGACGCATTCAAGCTCTATCTCTTCGGTACACCCGGACAGGATCGGTTCGCCTTCATGTGGGACCGAATCAGTTCGGGTGCACTGGGCGCGGTGATCTTGGTTGACACGGCGCGGCTCGACGACTGCTTCGCTTCGATCGACTACTTCGAGAACCGGCGAATTCCGTTCGTGGTCGCCGTCAATCAGTTCATCGAGGCGCCGCAGGGGACGGCCGACGAGATTCGCGCCGTGCTGGCGCTCGACCCGACCGTTCCGATCCTGACCGTCGACGCACGTGTGCGCGAGTCGGTCAAGACCACGCTGCTGACGCTGGTCGACCACCTGTTGTCGATGGTCGACTGAGTCTGCTCCGAACCGATCCTCCGCGGGTGAACCGCCTCGGATGACAAGGACGTGGCAGCACCGCGCCAAGCTGATGGGTGAAGTCATCATCACAACGACGCGGAGAGACACATGGCCGACACCGACATGACCGTTGAGGAGCGCGAGGCGTTTCTCGCTGACACACACGTGGGGGTATTGTCGATTGCCCGCGAGGGCAAGGGCCCGCTCGCACTCCCGATCTGGTATCTCTACCGCGACGGCGACGTGATCATCTCGATGAGTGGGACATCGGTGAAGGCGGAGTTGCTCCGCAAGCGGGGGAGGGCGACGCTCACCGCTCAGCAGGAAGCGCCGCCCTACCAGTACGTGATGGTCGAGGGCCCGGTCACCGTGAACCACGAAGATCTCGACGTCGCCGAACTGGCGGTCCGTTACCTCGGACCGGAAATGGGCGCCTGGTACGCGGAGAACAATCCGCCGACCTCTGAATCGATGATTGCCCGAATCCGCCCCGAACAATGGCTCACTGTCGACTACGGCAAGGTGATGTAGCCACCGCCGGTCGGGCGGTGGCAGCGCTACATGCGGGGGTACGGTGACGCGATGGTGCAGCATCGTCTTGAATCGCCCGAATGGATCGACAGCGCAGACATCGTGTTCAGTTCCTCCCTTGACTTCAACGCTTCAGCGGCAGACGTCTGGGAACGGATTGCCGACCACGAAGGTTGGACCGAGTGGTTCACATCCCTCGACAAGGTCGAAGTCACCGGTGATCCAACCGGTGTCGGCGGCAAACGTCGCGTCACGGTGAAAAGGCTCAGTATCGACGAAGAGTTCACCGCCTGGACTGAGAACGAGCAGTTTGCGTTCGCCCTGGTCAAGTCTCCGCTGTTCTTCGCCGAGACGATTTCCGAGGACGTGCGCATTGAGGCCATCGACGCGGGATGCCGGGTGGTCTACCGCCAGGGCATTGCTGCCAGGCGGGGCCTCGGATGGCTGGCCAAGGTGGGGCTCAGGCAACTTCCGAAGCAGACCGCAGAAGCCTTGCAGAATCTGAAGGCACTCGTCGAAGCCTGACCCAGCACTCGTCGGGCGCCAGTTAGACCATCCCGCGCAGCCACCACAGGCTGAGCGCCCAGGCGAGGGCGAGCACGAGGAACGCACCCATCGCCCAGCGCCAGGTGAGTTCTTTCACGATCTCGATCTCTTCGCCCAGCGTGTCGCCGAGCGACATCTGGATCTGGTCGTACACCGCCGCGAGTTCGCCGCCGGTTTCGGCCACGAATGCGGCTCCACCCGTGGTCTCTGCGACGAGCTCAAGGTCGGCGGGACGGACGGGCACGGGAACGCGTTCGCCACTGATCGGGTCGGTGATGACGCCGGCGTCGGTTCCGAACGCGATGGTGAACACGGGTACGCCGGCATCGGCTGCCTCCTGCGCGCCCTCAGAAGTGAGACGCCCGACCGTGGTCTCGCCGTCGCTGAGCAACACGATCACACCGGGAGCGACGTCGTCGTCCGGGCCGGCGGCGTCATCACCATCGTCGTCCTCGTCAGCGGAGTTCACCAGCAGCCGAGTCGACGTCGACAGCGCGTCTCCGATTGCCGTCGACTCATCGAGTTCGAGGCGGTCCAGGCCACGGTCGAGTGCCGACCGGTCCAGGGTGGGATTGACGGCAACGTCGACCACGCCTGAGAACGAGATGAGGCCGACTTCGACGTTGTCATCGACCTCGTCGATGAACTCCCGGGCGGCAACACGTGCCGCCTCGAAGCGACTCGGATCGACGTCGTCGGCCTCCATCGAGAGTGACACGTCGAACGCGACGAGAATCCGTCCTTCACTCTTGGTCCGCTCGGTTGCGCGGTCGACTGGGCGGGCGATGGCGATGACCGCGGCTGCCAGTCCAACGATCTGCAGCACGGCGACGACATGGCGCCGCCAGTTCGGGCGCTCGGGCACGATCTCGTCGAGGAGATCCATCTGCGTGAAGCGGATGGCAGCCGTGCTGCGCCAGCGCAGCACCACCACGTACAGGACGGCCAGCGCGGCGACGATGAGCAGAAACCACAGCCGGTCTGCTTCGAGGAAGTCGGAACTCATCGCGTGAGCACCCCGCCACGAACCGCCTGGGTGCGACGGCGCTGAACGTGTTCGACGACGCTGCCAAGCCAGTCGCCATCGGTCGTCAGCTCGATCGTGTCCGCACCGGTTCGACCCAACTCAGCAAGACGCGTCGTTCGTTGCTGGGCTGCGGCCTCGATGAACTTGCGCTGCACCGACTCCGTCACTCGCACCTCGCGGGTGCGTCCCGATGCCGGGTCGGTCATCTGCACCAGTCCGATGGGGGGCACGTCGTATTCACGCGGATCGTGCACCGTGATCGCGAGCAGATCGTGGCGCAGACTCAGCCGGCCGAACGCTGTCGTCCAATCTGATCCGGCGAAGTCGGAGATGGCCGCAACAAACCCCCGGCGTTTCGCCAACGCGCCGACGCGGTCGAGCGCACCCGCCATGTCGGCGGCTCCTTGGCCGTCGGAAACCGGTGGAGCGGCGAGCGTCGAGAGAATGGCCCGGATCTGGTTCTTGCCGGAACGGGGCGGAACCACGTGAATGTCCGGGCCTGCCACCATCACCGCGCCGACTCGGTTCTGGTTTCGAGCAGTGAGAAATCCCACGGCTGCGGCGGCCGCCAACGCCGTCTGGGCTTTGGTGTTGGTGACGGTGCCGAACTGCATCGTCGCCGACGCGTCGACGACGAGCCACGCCGTCAGGTCGTGGTCGGCGATCTGCTCGCGAACGTACGTCTCCTGGGTTCGCGCCGTGACGTTCCAGTCGATCCGACGGACGTCATCCCCGGGCGCGTACGGACGCGACTCGCCCGGTTCAGATCCGTGTCCGGGCGTCAGGCCCTGGTAGTTGCCGTGGAGCACACCGTCGAGCCGACGACTGATCGTGAGCTCGAGCGTGCGCAGCAACTCTGTGACCGTGTCAGTCGGCGGCCCCTGCGCCCAGTGCGTCGGCCGTCGAGGCGACTCGGGGCGATCGACGCGACGGTCAGCCAACGTCAGCTCCTGCCGAACACGTCGTTCGGCTTGGGCGAGACCCAGTTGGCCGGCACCGTGGCGAGAATGCGTTGGATGACGTGGTCGGCGGTGATGTCACGAGCGAGCGCGTCGTACGTGAGGAGCAATCGGTGACGGAGGATCTCTGGCGCCAAGTCGAACACGTCCTGCGGTGTGGCGTAGGTGCGTCCACGGAGCATCGCCATGGCCCGAGCACCCTTCACGAGATTGAGTGAGGCGCGTGGGCTGGCGCCGAGGCCGATGACCGAACCGAGATCAGCGAGGTTGAATCGGTCTGGGTAGCGAGTGCACTGCACCACGTCGACGGCGTACTGCGCCACGGACCGATCGACGAACACTTCGTCGGAGCGGGCCTGCAAGGCGATCAGCTCGTCGATTGTGATCACCTGATTGGGCCTCGGAGCGGCTGACGTGACGGCCATCCGGTCGAGGATGGTCATCTCTTCGTCGGCCGTTGGGTGGTCAATGCCGATCTTCATCATGAAGCGGTCGCGCTGTGCGTCGGGGAGCTGATACACGCCCTCGGACTCGATCGGGTTCTGCGTGGCCACGACGAAGAATGGCGGCTCGACCGGGTGCGTGATGCCGCCGATGGTGACTTGCTGTTCGGCCATCACCTCGAGCAACGCCGACTGGACCTTGGCCGGCGCGCGGTTGATCTCGTCAGTCAGCAAGAAGTTGACGAAGATCGGGCCGAGCTCGACGTCGAAGGTCTCCGAACCCGCCCGGTAGATCCGCGTCCCGACGATGTCGGACGGCAGCAGATCGGGCGTGAACTGGATGCGGGCGAACGAGCCGCCGACAACATTGGCCAGCGTCTCGGCCGCCAACGTCTTCGCCAGACCGGGAACCGATTCCAGCAGACAGTGGCCGCGGCACAGGACGCCGACAAGGAGCCGCTCCAGGAGTCGCGACTGGCCGACGATCACCTTGCGCAGCTCGAAGAAGATCTTCTCGAACGTCTCGGCCGTGGCCAGATCGTTCATCGGCATGCCGTTTGCGCGGGTGGTGTTTGCCTGCTCGGCGGCGGGAGGCCCCGAACTCGATTGGTCCGCCATCTCGAAGTCACTCATTCGCAGAGCAAACTACCCGGCACCGAGGTCTCAGGCCGGTCGCCTGGAAGGCAGATGTATCGGCGGCTACGTTGAAGCCATGACGGATGGCAGCACGGACGGTGTGGTGCCCGCAGAGGACGACTTCGATGCGGTCACGTTCGAACGGGCGGAACGTGCCGAGCGCCAAGAGCGAGCGGAGCGGGCAGCGACGCTGAAGTTGTCGGCGATCGAGGCAGGCCGCCGCAAGGGTGGCATCGTCGGTGCGGCCATGACGGGGGCAATGTTGGCCGTCCACGAGATCTATGAGGGGCCGCCCCTCGACGCCGACATTGTCGAAGTGTCCGAAAGCCCGGACGAGCCCGGCGACATCGACACCGATGGCATCGAAGTGACCGTGGGTGGCGTGGACGTGTGGGCGCCTCCACCCGGCGGCACCGCCGACTCGCCTGACATCTGACCCAATTCTTCGTCGCAACGGCGTACGGGCCGCTGTACAGGCTGGGGAGCGCACGGTGTGGGCGCACGGTCACGCACGAGTCGCTGGTGCGCTCGTATCCTGCCCGCTGTGACCAGCACGCCCGACACCGCGAATCTTGCGACCGATGTCCTGATCGTCGGTGGTGGACCCGCGGGCTCGGCTGCCGCCATCGAGCTCGCTCGGGCCGGTCGATCGGTGCTGTTGATCGATCGGGCGACGTTCCCGCGAGACAAGTGCTGTGGTGATGGCTTGACCACGCTGGCACTGCGCGAACTCGAACATCTCGACTTCGACCCCGCCACGGTCGGCGACTGGTTCGACGTCGAAGGTGCCTCGTTGCGGTCCCCGTCGGGCCGCTCGGTCGACGTGCCCCTCGTTGGTCCGGGCCGGTACGCGGCGGTGGCACCGCGCCTTCAACTCGACAACGCGCTCGTCGATCTTGCCCGTGATGTGGGCGTTGACGTGCGCGATGGCGTTGCATTCGAATCGATCGAGCAGCACGACGACCATGTCGTTGTCGCCGCCGATGGTGTGAGCATTCGGGCCCGGTACGTCGTCGCGGCCGATGGGATGTGGAGCCCGGTTCGCAAATCGCTCGGGCTGAACGAGTCCGGCTACTTGGGCGAGTGGCACGGGTTCCGGCAGTACGCCAACGGCGTGACTGGGACGGCATCGACACAGCTGCACGTGTGGTTCGAGGAAGACCTGCTGCCCGGCTACGCGTGGTCGTTCCCTTTGCCGAACGGCCGAGCGAACATCGGCTTCGGAGTCCTGCGCGATGGTGTTCGCAAGACCAAGGACATGAAGGCGCTGTGGCTCGATCTGCTCGAGCGGCCCCACGTGGTCGAAGCGCTCGGTGCTGGCTTCGAGCTGGAGGACCGGCACATGGCGTGGCCGATTCCTGCGCGGATCGATGAAGCGGTGCTCGCCAGTGGCCGCGTGGTCTTCACCGGCGACGCTGCGATGGCGACGGACGTGATGACCGGCGAAGGCATCGGACAGGCGCTGCTCACCGGTCGGCTGGCGGCCGAGGCGATCATCGCCAGCGGTGCGATGCAGCCCGAGGTGGCCGCCAGCATCTACGAGCGCGAAGTCGCGCATCATCTGCGCGCCGACCACAAGATGTCGCTCGCCCTCGGCAAGGTGCTGGCGAAGCCCTGGGGCGTCCGCGGCGCGATCCGCGTGGTTGAAGCAAGCGGGGCATGGGGCCAGCGCAACTTCGCCCGGTGGATGTTCGAAGACGAGCCCCGTGCCGTGGTGCTGACCCCCAGCCGCTGGCACCGCCAGTTCCTCAAACGCCCCGGCGCCAACCTCTGATCCGTCTCGAGGTGAAACGGACAGTCCGGTTCGGGTGGCCTGCGTTGATCTTCGTACGTTGGGGGAATGGCACGACTCTGTGAAGGCAAGATTGCAATCGTCACCGGCGCAGGCCGCGGCATCGGCCGCGAGCATGCGCTGAGCCTGGCGCGGCACGGTGCGAAGGTTGTCGTGAACGACCTGGGCGGTTCCCGAGACGGCACCGGTGACGATGTCTCGCCTGCTCGGCAGGTCGTTGACGAGATCGTGGCTGGCGGTGGCGAGGCGGTCGTCAACGCCGACAACGTCGCGGACTGGGACGGTGCGAAGCGCATGGTCGACACGGCAATCGAGACCTTTGGCGGCCTCGACGCTGTTGTCAACAACGCTGGCATCCTGCGCGATCGAATGCTCGCGAACATGACCGAGGCCGAGTGGGATGCGGTCATCAACGTGCACCTCAAGGGCACGTTCGCTCCCGCCCGTCATGCCGCTGCGTACTGGCGCGAACGATCGAAGGCGGGCGACGAGGTAGCCGGTCGCATCGTCAACACCACGTCGGTGTCTGGCATCTACGGCAACGTCGGCCAATCGAACTACGGCGCGGCCAAGGCGGGCATCGCCTCGTTTACTCAGATTACGGCAATGGAGCTCGCTCGCTACGGCGTCACGGTCAACGCGGTGGCGCCCGTCGCCCTCACGCGCATGACCGAAGATCTCGGCCCAGCACCGGAGACTCCGGAGGAGGCCGAGGCACGCTCGCCGAAGTGGATTGCACCGATCGTCACGTGGCTCTGTTCCGACGAGGCAGCGGGAGTCACCGGTCGAGTGTTCGAAGCGTCCGGGCAATTCCTCGCAGTCGCCGAGGGTTGGGTTCGCGGGCCGAGCACCGCGCCCGTCGACGACCCCGAGGCACTCGGCGAGATCGTCCAATCCCTGCTCGCCGAAGCTCGTGGCCGCACTGGCATGAACGGCAAACCAGTCAAGGGCTGACCCGTGAGTGACACCTGGTCCCGACCCCGAAGTAACTCGATCCATATGAAGGAGTACCACCATGCCATTGAATCCTGATGCAGTCGGCTCGAAGAGCGAGCCAGTCGAAGCGAGTTGGACCTCGAAGGATGCGCTGCTCTACGCCGTCGGCATCGGTGCTGGCCACGAGGACCTCGCGTTCACCACCGAGAACAGCAACGAGATCACCCAGCAGGTGTTCCCAACCTTTCCTGTGGTCATCGGGTGGGGACGCGGCTCGGCGATGGGGTCGATCGGCACGTTCAACCCAGCGATGCTCGTCCACGGACAGCAGTCGGTCACCTTGCACCGCCCGATCCCTGTCGCCGGAACGGTCACGCTCACGAGTGAGATCACCGGCATCTACGACAAGGGCAAAGCAGCGGTTGTCGTGTCGGAGACCACGGCAGTGATGGACGGCGAGCCGCTCTACACCAACACCGGATCATCGTTCATGCGCGGAGAAGGCGGCTGGGGCGGCGACCGCGGACCGTCCGGCCCCAAGAACGTGCCACCGGGGAGTGCGCCCGACAATGAGGTCACGTACGTGACTGATCGCGACCAGGCGTTCGTGTACCGCCTGTCGGGCGACCGGAACCCTCTCCACACCGACCCCGCTTTCGCTGCGATGGGCGGTTTTGACACGCCGATCCTCCACGGGCTCTGTACCTACGGCTTCAGCGGTCGGGCACTGCTCCACGCCCTCTGCGGAAGCGACCCGGCGAACTTCCACCACATCGAGGGGCGCTTTGCCTCCCCAGTCATTCCTGGTGACTCACTGACGATCCGGACGTGGTCGATTGGAGATGGCGAATCCCTGTTTACCACCAGCGCAACTCTCGCAGCTGGTGGCGACGAACGCATCGTCATCGACCAAGGCCTCGTCCGCCACACTTCAAGCTGATCGTCAGGAGCGACAGACGGCGACGAGGTGTTCGACGATTGAGCCGATGGCGATGTCTTCGCGCTCGCCGGACTTGCGGTCCTTGACCTCGATGGTCGGATTCTCCTCGTCGGCGATGCCGCGACCGACGACCACGATCGTTGGGACGCCAATCAGTTCAGCATCTTTGAACTTCACGCCGAGCGAGGCTTTGCTTCGGTCGTCGAGTAACACGCGCAGGCCAGCTGCTTCGAGTGACGTGGTGAGTTCCTCGGCGGCCGGAACCTGCGGGCTGCCGTCTTTGCCCGCGATGATGACGTGCACATCGGCTGGCGCAATCTCGCGCGGCCAACACAGCCCGCTGTCGTCGAGCGTTGCCTCGGCAATGGCTGCGAGACACCGCGAGACGCCGACGCCGTAGCTTCCCATCGTGGGAGTGACGGGCTGGTCGTTCTCGTCGCGAACGGTGAGCTCGAGTGCCTCGGCGTACTTCGTGCCGAGCTGGAAGATGTGCCCGATCTCGATGCCCCGAGCGATCTCGACGTCGGATCCGCAGTTCGGGCAGGTGTCGCCGTCGAGGACTTCTGCTGCTTCGATTGTTCCGTCACCCACGAAGTCGCGACCGGCCGTCAGGTGCAGGACGTGCTGGTTGTACTGATCGGCGCCAGTGATCCACTGCGTCCCGTCGACGATGCGCGGATCGAGGAGGTAGCGAATGCCCGACTCGTTGTTGGCGCCGAGGACACCCGGGCCGATGTAGCCCTTCTTCAGCGACGGGTACTTCTTGAAGTCGTCCTCGCTGAATGGCTCGACCTCGGCCGGCTCGACCTGTGCGCCGAGGCGCTTCATGTCGACCTCGCGATGGCCCTCGATGCCGACAGCGAGCGGCTCGACGGTGCCATCGGGATACTTGATGTTGACGACGACGTTCTTCAAGGTGTCGGCGGCAGTCCAATCGCGGTCGGGATGACGTAACGCTGAATCGCCATTCACATAGTCGACGAGGGTCGCAATGGTGGGTGTCTTCGGAGTGTCGTGCACGGCGGCTGCGAGCAGGCCGTCGAGCGATCGGGCCTCCGGAACGGGCGTGTGGACGGCCTCGACGTTCGCGGCGAAATCACACGACGTGCAGCGAATGAAGGTGTCCTCGCCGACCGGGAGCGGAGCGAGGAACTCTTCGGATGCGGAGCCGCCCATCGCACCGGACAGTGCCGACACGATGACGTAGGGCAACTCGAGCCGCTCGAACAGCTTGATGTAGGCCGCACGGTGCGCGTCGTAGGAGGCCTGCAGGCCCGCCGCATCGAGGTCAAAGCTGTACGAGTCCTTCATCGAGAACTCGCGAGTGCGCAGCAGGCCGGCGCGCGGGCGTGCCTCGTCGCGGAACTTGGTTTGGATTTGGTAGATCACCAACGGCAGGTCCCGATATGAGCTGTAGAGATCCTTGACCGTGAGGGTGAACATCTCCTCGTGCGTGGGTGCCAAGAGAAAGTCGGCGCCGTGTCGGTCTTGGAGTCGGAACAGGTTCGGGCCGTACTCCTCGTAGCGATTCGTCGCCTGGTAGGGCTCAATGGGCAGCAGGGCCGGAAAGTGGACTTCTTGAAAGCCTGCCGCGTTCATTTCCTCGCGCACGATGCGCTCGACATTACGGAACACCTCGTATCCGAGAGGCAGCCAGCTGAAACCACCCGGAGCAGAACGGCGGATGTAGCCAGCGCGAACGAGTAGGCGGTGACTTGGTACCTCGGCATCCGACGGATCGTCACGCAGGGTTCGCAGGAACAGGTTCGACATCCGTTGCACGGGATGAAGCTACCGGCTCTCGACCGGCCGACCCGGTTCGCGTTTGGCGTCGTCAATCCAACGATGCCGGGGTTGGCGCTCTCCTACCCGTACCCGATCGAGGAGTCGTGGAATTCCATCAACGACCGAACGGTTCTGTCTGGCGTCTACCTCGTCGACGGCTCGATCGCTGCTGGGTCCGCAGCCGGAATCGGTCAGCAGCCACGGTGGCAGCGGCATCTGCCGCCGCCACCCGACCACACGGTGAGAGCTCTCACGAAACTGTGGAGATCCTGCTACGATCGAGGTTCGCAATTTGGTTCGTGACCAAGGCGTGGGGCTCTGCCTCACGCCTTGTTTCTTGAACGGGCACAGAACGCGGGCAGGCCGAACCAGAAGTCAGACCAGAAAATCGAAGTGGAGAGGAGGCAGATCGACATGACAGAAAGCAGTGAACTCGCACGAGTGCGCGAGATCGTCGAACCCATCGCCTCTGACCTCGACCTCGATGTGTACGACATCGAGCGGCGCGGCGTCACCGTCCGAGTCACGCTCGACACACACGCCGGCTCCGATGGTGGCATCACGCTCGACAATCTGTCGCTCGCCACTCGCCTGATCTCACGCGAGATCGATCACGAGGATCCGATCAGCACCAGGTTCACGCTCGAAGTCACCAGCCCCGGACTCGAACGTCAGCTGCGTACGCCAGCCCACTTCCAACGTGAGGTCGGCAAAGACATCACCGTGCGCTTCCGCGACCCGAACGCCGACCCGCGGCGCGTCGACGGGCAGCTGACGTTGGCGACCGAGACCAGTGCGACGCTGTTGCTCGACGACGGCACCGAGACGAGGTTCGAACTCGACAGCGTCGACAAGGCTCGCACCGTCTTCGAGTGGGGTCCGGCACCCAAGCCCAACGCGCCGAAGAAGAACGCCGCCAAGAAGCCGCAGCAGGCGAAGAAGCCCAATGCGAAGAAGCCCGCCGCATCGAAGCAGGCGAGCTCGAACAAGTCCGACTCGACGAAGTCAGAATCAAACCTCCCACAATCGAACAAGGAGAAGCAGACGTCATGACCAACATGGACATGAGTGAAGCCATCGGCATGATCGCCCAGGAAAAGGGCATCACAGAAGAGACGTTGCTGCACGTGCTCGTCGATGCGCTCGCCTCGGCCTACAAGCGTCGCGACGACGCCGCCGACGAAGTGGTCGTCGAGGTCAACCCCGAGACCCTGGAGTTCTCCTTCATCGCGTACGACGTCGACGAAGACGGCAACTGGGTCAACGAGCGCGACGACACGCCACGCAAGGAAGAGATGGGTCGCATCGCGGCCATGACCTTCCGTCAGGTGATGAGCCAGCGCATTCGCGAAGTCGAGTCCGACCGCAAGTTCGAGGAGTACGCGAACCGCGAGGGCGACATCGTCACCGGCATCATCCAGCGCACCGACGCCCGCTACACATTGCTCGACCTGGGCCGCGCCGAGGCGCTCCTGCCGCAGGCCGAGCAGGTCCCCTTCGAGCGTCCGGCTCAGGGCGACCGTCAGAAGGCATACATCGTCGAAGTCCGGCGGACGCCGAAGGGCCCGCAGATCGTCGTGTCCCGCACGCACCCCGGCCTCATCAAGCGTCTGTTCGAACTCGAAGTGCCCGAGATCGCCGATGGCATCGTCGAGATCAAGGCCTGCGCCCGTGAACCCGGCCACCGCACCAAGATCGCCGTCTGGTCGAATGACCACAACGTCGATCCGGTCGGTGCTTGCGTGGGCGCTCGTGGCGGCCGCGTCCGCATGGTCGTCAACGAGATGCGCGGCGAGAAGATCGACATCGTCCCGTTCAGCGAAGACCTCGCCGACTTCGTTGCCAAGGCACTGTCGCCGGCCAAGGTCACGCAGGTCAACATCTCCGACGACGGCACGGCGGCTGACGTCATCGTTCCCGATCACCAGCTCAGCCTGGCCATCGGTCGCGAAGGTCAGAACGCGCGGCTGTCGGCCCGCCTCACCGGAGTGCGCGTCGACATTCGTTCTGAGACACAGCTCGCCGAGGGCATCCCGGCCAGCCATGGTCGCGACTCCGACGTCGAGTATGCCGTGGGTGAGTGGCGCCCCAACCCGGAGACGGGCGAGAACGAATGGCACGCAGCCGATGGCAGCGTTATCTCGGAATCCGAGTGGAACAAACAGGCGGCAGAGGCAGAAGCCAAAGCGGCGCAGGCCGAAGCCGAAGTTCCCGAGGTCACCGAAGAACTCGTGGCCGGTCCGTGGGCCGGTTCCGTGCAGCCGATGTCCGACCCTGATCAGGTGCCGCCCGGCTTCGAGATCAAGGCCAACGAGGACTCGGACCTGTACCACGTACCCGGTTCGCGATACTACGACCAGACCAAGGCCGAGCTGTGGTTCCGTTCCATCGATGCCGCCGAAGGCGCCGGGTTCTCACCGGCAGGTGGCACCGACGACACGTCTGATGAGGACGTGGCTGACGTTGCTTCTGCAGATGATGAAGTCGTCGAGGAACCTGCGGCAGACGCCGTGACGGCAGCAGACGAAGCAGCAGACGAAGCAGCCGAGACGACCGAGGCAGCAGCAACTGAGGCAGCGGAGGTCGACGAGGCACCCGACACCGAGACGAGCAGT
Organism: Candidatus Ilumatobacter isfjordensis; assembly: GCA_964199985.1. Taxonomy (GTDB): domain Bacteria; phylum Actinomycetota; class Acidimicrobiia; order Acidimicrobiales; family Ilumatobacteraceae; genus Ilumatobacter_A; species Ilumatobacter_A isfjordensis. The sequence continues at coordinate 18,138 of CAXMZV010000013.1, forward strand.
GAGGCAGACGACTGAGCAACACGAACCCGTTCGCAGCTGCATCGGCTGTCGCACACGGCGTCCGCAGTCCGCTCTCGTGCGGATCACGAACGTCGCAGGCGACATCGCGGTTGATGGTCCGAGCAACGGACGGGGTGCGTGGATCTGCGCAGACAGCACAAAACAACGTCAGGTTGCGGGGGAGTGCCTCGAGACCGCGATCACCAAGCGAGCGTTTGCTCGGGCATGGCGCACCGACATCGGTGCTGACGACATCACCAACATCAGAAGACACACCGGCCACTTGTGACGCCGGTGCGATGTGCATTGATTGGCACATCGGCGAGGGAATCCCGACTGGGAAAGGTTGAATCGAAGCGTGGCAGCAAAGAAGATCAGAATCCACGAGCTCGCCAAAGAGCTCGGGATGACAAACCAGGAGGTCCTTGACCTCTGTGGCGTACTCGGTGTTGCCGCGAAGGGGCCTTCGTCCTCACTCGCTGAGGCATACTCCGACATGGTGACCCGACGCGCTCAGCGCGACGGATTGAACCGCGACGAACAGCCTGAAGAACCCAAGCCGGTCAAGAAGACCGCGGCGAAAAAGGCACCGGCCAAGAAGAAGGCTGCGGCGAAAAAGGCACCGGCCAAGAAGCAGGCCGCCGAGGAGCAGGAGACCGCCGAGGAGACGTCTGACGAAGACGCCACACCCGACGCAGCCGCCGAGCCCGATGCACCAGCGATCGTCGACGCTCCGATTGAGCCCGATGCTCCCGCCGTTGTGGCAGAGCCCACGCCCGAGCCGGCGCCGGCACCATCGGTCGAACCAGTCGCAGTGGTACCCGAGCCGGCACCAGCGCCTGAGCCGGCACCAGCGCCCGCGCCTCCGGCACCGGCGCCTCCTGCGCCGAAGCCGATGAGCGCTGCCGACGCTGTCGTCGCAGCTGCTGAAGGTCTGCTCCCCGTCGGGGAGTCGCCGACTGTCGACCCCACCCCGACCACGGCCC
>CAXMZV010000014.1:0-19020 GCA_964199985.1 Candidatus Ilumatobacter isfjordensis
GAAGACCGCGGGCGACAGGCCTTGGTCGGGAGATGTGAAAGCAACGACACGGCCGTCGCGAGAGAGCGCAGGTTCGGCGGCGCCAGCAGTGCTCGGCTCGCCCGACGGCAGTGCTGAGACCAGCCGAACCGCTGCAAACGGATCGGCTTCGAGGCGGTCCCACACGAAGACCTGCTTCGTTGCAGTGTCGCCATCAACGAGGCCCGTGCCCCAGACAGGAACGCCCTCGGCTGACGCTGCGTCAGACCGGTACGCGACCTGCCGGCCGTCGTCAGAGAGCGCAGGCTGATCGATCCCCGTGTGTACGAACGTGGTGTTCGGTCGATCGGCAGGAGTCCCGGCCACAACTTCGGAGCGGCGTGGGTCGGTCGGTGGGACGGTCAGGTCGACCACGCTGATCGTCTTCACGTCGGGCGCCTCGAAGAGTCGTTCGTCGGGATGGACGTATGCGATCTCAACGCCAGCACGCGAGACAGCGGGAGTCTGACCGGGATCGACGTCGTCACGAGCAAGCGAGCTGCCATCGGCACGAGCCGACACCAGTTCCCAGTTGCCAACGGCGCCCGCGCAGTGCGGCAGCACCGAACGGTAGATGTCCCAGCGTGCGCCACCGTCGTCGTCGTGGAAGACGTCGAGGGCCATCTCGGAGATCATCACGACGCTGCAACTGTCGCCGGAGATCACAGGGCGGACAGAGTTGCCCGCACGAAGTCCGTTCGGAATCGGTGACAGTTCGATGGTGGAGTTGTCGGCACGATTCGTGAGATAGATCGTGCTGCCCCGCGGGTCGACGGGTACTTCTGCAACCTCGTCCTCACCTTCGACTGGTTCGGGCTGCGGCAGCTGCGGCGGTGCGCCTTCGTAGACGACGAATTGACCGTCGCCCGACACCGACGGGTGCGAGCCGAGCGTGTCACCGACCGAGAAGGCAGTGGCGCCGAGTGGGGCGGCTTCGACTTGCTCGAGGGCGACGACCGGACGCGCTGAAACACTCGAAGCACTCGTGCTCAAGATGAGCCCTGCTCCGAGCACAGTCGCTGATGCTGAAGCCCATGTCCGGCTTCTGCGTCGTGCAGCCACGTCGCTCCTCACTAATCAATTGGTCGGCGGAAGATTATTGCACGTCCTGTCGCCATCAGTCACGTCCGATCGCCTGCTCGAAAGCGCACGACCTGACGAACAACTTCGTCGACAAGACCCTCTACCGTATGATCGGCGGCAACTCCGTCCACCTTGAGCCCTTTCTGCTGGGCTTTCGTGGCGGTCGACGGACCGATTGCCACCACGATGGGCGGTCGGTGAACACCGAAGGCGTTGACCCACCCCTCGGCGGCGGAACCACTCGCCAGAACGAGTACGTCGGCGCCGTCGGTCGCTGCAACATCGGGTTCGACGAGCACCGTCGAGTAGGCCACGACCGTCGTGACGTCGTGCCCAGCCCGGGCCAACTGACTCCCGAGCGTTTCAGCGGCGAGGTCGGCTTGCGCCACAAGAATCGCCGCTGGTTCGGGGCAACGATCGATCAGCTCCTCGGCCAACACGGCGCCAAGCTGACGCTGCGGGACCAGATCGACCGGTCGATCCGCGAGGAGAGCCAAGCGATGCGCCGTGACGGTACCCACCGCGGCGAGGCGGATATGAGGGTGCTGCGCTGCAACATCACCGACGCGCTCGGCACCCGCAGGCGACGTGACCACGAGCCACGAGTATCGATCGAGCCGGTCGAGCTCACGCTGCAACGCTGCCCCATCATCGGGCGGATCGGTGACAGCGATGAGCGGCATGTGGACCACGTCGGCACCGCGTTCGGCCAGCATTCGTCCGAGCTCGCCTGGCCGTTCGCGGGTCACGAGCACCCGACAACCAGCCAGCTCTCCGATCTCCGAGGAGCCTTCGCCGCGGTCCGGACCGGGCATCACGTCAGCTCCTGCAGATATGCGTCATGAGACGGCACGATGCGCGCTGACGGCGGCAGCGCGGGCGAGATCGACATCGGCTTCGACGTCGCCACTCAATTCGATCTGATCGCTGACCGACACGCCGGAGTCGAGGTTGGCCAGGAACGTGTGCAGCACCCTGTCGACCACATGACCACCGACGGGAAGCGAACAGCCCGATCCGAGTTCGGCAAGAAATGCTCGCTCGACTTCGACGTCGTGACGCGTCCCTGCATGATCGATCGTCGCGAGCGACGCGATGGTGTCCGCATCGTCCGAACGGCACTCGATGGCCACACACCCCTGTCCAACGGCTGGCACGAACTCGTCGACGCCGAGCATCTCGGTGATGCGATCGGTCATCTCGAGAATCTGCAAGGCGGCGACGGCCATCACGATTGCCCCGCCGTCGGGGATCTTCGACAGCCGAGTGTCGATGTTGCCGCGCAACTCGGCGAACTCGAGATCGGGTCGAACGCGACGAAGCTGCGCTCGGCGCCGGACCGAGCCCGACGCAACTGTCGATCCTTCGGCCAAGTCGCCCAGGGTGGAACCAATCAGCGCGTCTCGCGGATCGCGGCGCTCGGTGAAGGCAGCAATCGCAAGACCGTCTGCGGGAGCAGAGGGCAGGTCCTTGGCTGAGTGCGCTGCCAGGTCGGCTCGACCATCGAGCACGGCACGCTGTACTTCTTTGACGAACACTCCTTGGCCACCCATCGTGTGGAGGGGCACGTCGGCGCGGATGTCGCCCGTGGTGTTGACCTTGACCAGCTCCACCTCACGACCGGTGGCCGCGCGCAATGCAGCAGCGACTGCGGAGGACTGGGCGAGTGCTTGGCGCGAACCTCGCGTGGCGATGCGCAGCGGCGTGGACATGCCAGAACCCCGAGCGACGTCAGCTCAGGTCGAACAGGTCGCGCACTGCAGCAGCGTTGCGATCGCCCTGCGGCGTGCCGGCCTGGCCCTTGAGGCGCACCGACGGCTCATGCAGCAACTTGGCAACGATGGCCTTCGTGAGCGCTTCGACGGCATCACGACCACTTTCGTCGAGCACGTTGAGGCGATTGGCGAACCGGTCGAGCTCGCTCGACCGGACGCGCTCTGCGGCCTCGCGCATCGACGCAACGAGCGGAGCGGCTTGGCGCGCCGTGGACTCGACGGTGAAGTCTTCGACCTCTTCGTTGACGATGACCCGCACGAGATCGGCTTCACCGGCGCGATGCGCCAACCCACGATCGGCCCAGGCGCTCAGGTCGTCGAGGTCGAAGACCGTGACACCCGGGAGCGCGTCGACAGCGGGCTCGACGTCGCGCGGCATGCCAATGTCGACGATGTGGAGTGGGGCTGCACCAGAGTCGGTGCGAGCGCCAGCGACCAAATCGGCGGTGATCACCGGATCCCCTGCGCCAGTGCCAGCAACAACGACGTCGGCGACGGCGACGATGGCGGCGAGATGCTCGAACCCGACCGTGTCACCGTCGACTCGCTCAGCCAGCGCGGCGCCGCGCTCAGGTGACCGGTTGACGACCGTGATCGTGGCGCCGCCAGCGCGGTGCAGCGCAACGGCCACGCCTTCGCCCATGGAACCGGCGCCGATGACTGCAACCCGCTTGCCCGCGAGATCGCCGATGACGTCGGAGATCATCTCGACGGCGGCGTGACTGATCGACGCCGTGCCGCGACTGATACCCGTTTCGCTACGAGCCCGCTTACCGGCTTCGATGGACGAGCGGAACAGCAGGTTGAGACTGGAGCGTGCGGCGCCTTCGTGCTGTGCGGTCTCCCAGGCCTTGCGGACCTGCCCGAGAATCTCGCCTTCGCCGAGCACAACAGAATCAAGCCCCGCAGCGACCTCGAAGAGGTGCGTGACCGCAGCGGAGTCGTGCTGGCTGTAGAGGTGCGGCGTCAGTTCGTCGACCGACAGGTCGCTGATCTCACAGAGGAAGTCACGAACATCGCCGTAGGCGCCGTGGAACAGCTCTGCCACGACATAGACCTCGGTGCGATTGCAGGTGGACAGGACCACTGCTTCGCGGATGTTGTCGCGCTGTGCAAGCCCTGCGACCGCCTTGCCCAATGCGTCGGGCGCCAGCGACAACCGTTCGAGCAGCGCGACGGGGCTGCTCCGGTGATTGACGCCGATGACGAGGATGGACATACGCAGACAACCCTAGGCGCTTGCGCCCCGGCGTGACTCGCCCGGAATCGAAAGCCCTGACAAAGATTGCAAGCCAGAACCTTGGGCCGCATTGATCCGACGTTGTTCGTGGTAAGCGAGAATCTGCAGCTCGACAGCGAGGTCGACTTTGCCGACGGTGATGCCGTGCGGAACGGTGATGACGGTCGGCGAAAAGTTCAAGATGCTGGTCACGCCTGCAGCAACGAGCGCATCGGCGGCGTCCTGCGCCGCGGCGCCCGGTGTGGCGACGACGCCGATCGAGATGTTGCGGGCCTGGACGACCTGCTTGATCTCGTCGAGGTGACGCACCCGCACGCCGCCGACAACCGAGCCGACCTTGGCGTCGTCGATGTCGACGATGCCACCGACCGGGAAACCGCGGTCGCCAAAGCCGTTGTAGCCGGCGAGGGCTTGGCCGAGGTTGCCGGCACCAACGATGACGACGGGCCAGTCGTGGGTGAGACCGAGCTCGCGTCGGATCTGGTAGACGAGAAACTCGACGTCGTACCCAACGCCACGCGTGCCGTAGCTGCCGAGGTAGCTCAAATCCTTGCGAACCTTGGCGGCATTGACGCCAGCGAGTTCGGCAAGTTCCTCGGACGACATGTTGCCGACGCCGACATCGAACTGCTCACCGAGGATGCGGAGGTACACCGGCAGGCGGGCAACGGTTGCCTCGGGAATTCGGCGTCGTGATCGCTGACCAGCCATGAACAGACCACGCTAAACGTTTGTGCACGTTTTCACAAAGCCAGCTCAGAACCAGCGTGTGAGGTTCGTCACCCGGTGCAACGCTGTCTGTTCCTACCGTTCGGCGAGGCGGGCGTTGCGGACGATCAGGAAACAGAGAGTGCGTCGTCGAGGCGCCGCCGGACGAGCTTGCCGGTGGTGCTTCTCGGCAACTCATCGACGAACATCACCTTCGACGGACACTTGTAGCGAGCGACATGATCGAGACAGAACTCGATGAGCGTCTCTTCGTCGACGTCGGCATCGTCGCGCACCACGACGAAGGCCTTGACCGCCTCGCCGGTATGGGGGTGAGGCACGCCGACAACACCTGCCTCATGCACATCGGGGTGCATCGTCAGCACACCTTCGACCTCTGCCGGGTAGACGTTGAAGCCGGACACGATGACGAGGTCCTTGGCACGGTCGACGAGGTAGAGGAAGCCGTCGTCGTCGGCGACCGCCATGTCACCGGTCTGCAGCCATCCGTCAGGCGAGAGCACTACGGCGGTCGCCGGCTCGTCGCCGTAGTAACCGGGGAAGACGTTGTCGCCACGGACCAAAATTTCGCCGATGTCTCCGACGAGCACGTCATGACCGTCGGTGTTGATCAGGCGGATCTCGACGCCGTCGAATGCGCGGCCGACCGAACCCGGGCGAATCGGTGCGCCGAGCGAAGTCGTGACCGTCGCGGACGTTTCGGTGAGTCCATATCCCTCGGCCACCTCGACGCCGAAGCGGTCGCGCATTGCGTGGAACGTGGCGACCGGCAGCTTCGACGCACCTGACAGGGCCACGCGAACCGACGCAAACGTGTCTGCGGGAAGTTCGTCGAAGTGCGTGAACGCCGTCCACATCGCTGGAGCTCCCGGCACGACCGTGACCTTCCGGCCCGAGATCGACTCGGCCGCGGTGTGCGGATCGAAGCGCTGCACGAGCATCACAGTGGCACCGACCGCGAGGCCGGTCGTCATCACGATGTTGAGACCGAAGATGTGGAAGAGCGGGAGCACGCCGTAGATCAGGTCGCTTGGCTGCAGGATGTCGGTTGCTTTGCTCTGTTCGATGTTCGCGTAGTTGTTGCCGTGGGTGAGGCGGGCAGCGCGGGGCAGGCCCGCAGTGCCGCTGGTGAAAATGAGCGCGGCATCGTCCTCCGACGCGACGTCGGCAATCGGAACGGAATCGGCCTCGAGGAGCCCATCAACCGACTGCGTTCCCTCCGGTCCTGATCCGTGTTCGGAGCTGATGACAGTGGCGACAGTGGGAACTCGCGAGCGGTCGACGTTCGCCCACGTGCCAGCGCTCAACTTTTCGATGACGACCACCTTGGCGCCAACGGCGGCAATCTCGGTCTCGAGTTCCGGAGCGGGGCTGAGCGGGTTGAGCGGCACGGCGACAGCACCGAGGCCAATCGTGGCAAAGTATGTGATGACGAAGTGGCGTCCGTTGCCACACAGCAGCGCGACTCGATCGCCACGCCCGACGCCGATCGATGCGAGACCGCCACGGAGGTGGTCGATCTGATCACGGAGTTCGCCGTAGGTCGTCGTTCGATTCCGACTGATCAAGGCCACCGAGTCGGCGGCATGGTCATCGAGGACATGAGCAATGTTCATCGAGCGTTCCGTTCCCGTTCCCTCAGAGCCGAACCAACGAGATGATCCCGGCGAGCAAAATCGCCAGGAGAAGCAATCCGAGGGCAAGGGTGGTCGCTGGCCGCATCGCGTCAGCGTACCGAATGGTCAGCGCCACCAACGGGAATCCCTGTCGGCCGGAGCGTGCGGCCCGTCAAGAAGGCCGAGCGTTCTGCAGCGCAGGCGTCGTGCACGAAGCAGGTGGCCTCGTGATCGTTGCTCAGTCCCTCTGACTGCATGAACGCGTAGGCAGTTGTCGGGCCGAAGAACTTCCAGCCGCGCCGCTTCAGGTCCTTGGCGAGCGCTGCGGATCGTTCGGTCTTGGCCGGGATGCCGCCGTCGAGCTCGCGGTGGGGCGGCTCGACCGCCCACTCCCACACCCAGTCGACGAGCGACCCTTCGACCTCGATCAATTCGATCGCTCGCTGTGCGTTGTTGATCGTCGCCTCGATCTTGCCTCGGTGTCGGATGATGCCCGCGTCATCGAGCAGTCGTTCGACATCGTCGGTTCCGAATTCCGCCACCGCCCGGTAGTCGAAGTCGGCGAACACTTCACGGAAGCGCGGACGTTTGAGCAGGATCGTGATCCAGCTCAGACCGGACTGGAAGCCTTCGAGGCAGATCTTCTCGAACAGACGGTGTTCGTCCGTGGTCGGCCGACCCCACTCGGCATCGTGGTACTCCAGATAGGTGTCGTTCCCCGTGGGCCAGCCACACCGCACTGGTTCGGAACCGGTTGCGTTCATCACGCCGCAGTGTGCCAGTTCACCGATGTGCGTCCGGATCAAGGAGTGTCGGAGTCGCGGTCGGAGTCGGGGTCGTTCGAGTCGCGGGCAGCAAGAAAGTCGGCGAGATCGTCTTCGCCGTCGAGGGCCATGTCGACTTGACCGTACGAGGCGCGGGCAAGCACGTGCGTGGCGACCGGCGACGTGAGCAGTTGGAGCACAACAACAAGCACCAGCGCCACCGCAGCGTCGAATGATCCGATCTCGATAGCCGCACCAAGCGCCACGAACATGAGGCCGAGCGTCGGCGCCTTGGCGGCAGCGTGGACGCGTGACATCAGGTCGCGGAACCGGATGACGCCGATGCCGCCGATCATGGTGAGCAGCGATCCGGTGATCATGAAGATGCCGGCGACGACGCTCATCAGCCGCCCCTCCGCTCGACGAAGCGTCCGAGTGCCACCGTGCCGACGAAGCCGACAAGCGACACCACCAGGACGGTCGAGAGCGTGATGCCGCTGTCGGCACGCGCCGCAGCGACGACGATGCCGCTGACCACGACCGACAGCACACCGTCGAGCGCAACGACGCGATCGGGAATCGATGGTCCACGAAGGACCCGATACATGAACGCTGAGAGGGCGACGGTCAGCAACAACAACGAGGCGACGATCATGACGACACGTCCTTTCCGGTCGACAGCGCTGACAGTTCGGCGTCGAGCCGCGGCAACTCGTCACGCGAACCGAACGCCTTGATGGCCAACCGTTCGAGTCGAAGCACGTCGCGGCGGACCGCGTCGACCCCGAGGAAGTGGAGCACATGGATGAACAACGTGCGATCGATCAGTCCATCGTCGGTCGGCTCCTCGATGACTTCGATGGTCACGGTGCCGGGCGTGAGCGTCACCGAGTTCGCGACGAGCGCAACCACACCGGCCGACGACGTGTGCATCGGCACTTCGATGATCGCTCGGTTGAGTGACGACCCCGGCGTGATGATCTCCCACGCGACGATCAGGTTGGACTTGACCATCTGTACGAGGAAGTACACGCCGTAGATCACAGCCGAGACCGGGCGGAAGTACGTGCGTTCCAGCCCGGTCACTCCGGTCGGGCGAGCGACGGCGACCACGACGATTGCAACGAGCAGACCGCTGAGCATGTTGCCTGCGGTCAGATCGCCCCAGAGGGCAACCCACAGCACGGTGAGCCAGACGAGCAGGCTCGGAATACGAAGGAATCCGATCATCCGCCCGCCTCGACATCGCCGTGCAGCACGGCATCGATGTACCCCTGCGGGTCGAGCAGATCTGCTGCCGTTCGCTCGGCCAGGTCGTAGAGCGGCCCGGCGAACACCAGCAACGCGATGGACAAACCGACCACCACGACCGTGGCGGCCGTCATCATCATGGGCACCTTGGTGACCCCTGGAGCGAGTCGAGTCACGACACCAGCATCGTCGGACTCACCCCAGAACACGCTCGACCAGATCCGACCCATGACGTACATCGTCAGCAAGCTGACCGAGAGGGCCACGATGACGATTCCCCACTTTTCGGCCTCGATCGCCGCGCTGACCAGTGCGAACTTCGCAACGAAGCCGGAGAACGGCGGCAACCCGGCAATGCTCAGGGCAGGTAAGGCATAGAGCACGGCGATCATCGGAGCACTCCGGACCATCCCGCCCAGTCCAGACAATCGATCGGAGCCTGCCTTGCGCTCGACGAGGCCAGCAACCAGGAAGAGCGCCGTCTTCACGACGATGTGGTGCACGACGTAGAAGACCGCACCCGCCACGCCTGCCAGGGTGAAGAGTCCGAGACCCATGATCATGTAGCCGATGTGACTGATGATGTGGAACGACAGGATGCGCTGCAGGTCGTCATTCGCCAATGCCCCGAGGACGCCAGCCACCATCGTGCATCCGGCCACGACGAGCAGGAGCCTGCCCTGCTGGGCATCCATCGGGAACAAGAGCAGCTGCGTGCGAATGATGGCGTACACACCGACCTTCGTGAGCAGGCCCGCAAAGATCGCGGTCACCGCATTGGACGCTGTCGGATAGCTGTCCGGCAGCCAGAAGAAGAGCGGGAAGATCCCGGCCTTGATGCCGAACACTGCGATGAGCAACAGCGAAAACCCGGCCTGGACACCGCTCGACAGTTCCGGGATGCGCTCGGCCAACTCGGCCATGTTGACCGTGCCGGTCGCTGAATAGAACAGGGCAAGGGTGGTGATGAACAACGTCGAGGCGATCAGGCTGATGACGATGTACGACATCCCCGAGCGCACCTGCCCGGCCCGACCGCCGAGCGTGAGCAGCACATAGCTCGCAACGAGCATCATCTCGAAGGCAACGAAGAGGTTGAAGAGGTCACCCGTGATGAAGCTTGCCGACACGCCTGCCGCCAACACGAGGTACACCGGGTGGAAGGCAGCAAACCTCCGCTCTTCTGCGTCCTGCCCGATCGCATACACCAGCACCGAGATCAGCATCAGCGACGACACCACGAGCATGATCCCCGAGAGCCGGTCGACCACGAGGGAGATGCCGAGCGGGGCAACCCAACCGCCCGCCTGCGACACGACGATGGCGTCGGCGGAATCGTTGACCCGGCTCAACAAGATGATGTTGTTGGCGACGACACCAAGCAGGGCGACGATGCTGACGACGCGTTGCACGTTGCGGATGCGGGCGAAGATGATGCTGAGCGATGCCGCGAGCAACGGCAGAAGGACCGGCATCGGCACGAGTGCGTCGAACGCACCGCTGCCGGGCGCGGTGACATCGGCCGCGAGGAAATCTGCGCCGAACATCGCGGTGAGTTCGCCGATCACGCGCGGTCCTCTTCCACAGCGTGTTCGCGTTCAGCGGCTTCGCTCTCTTCGACTTCAGGGTCGAGGCGACGACGAGCGATGTAGCGGTCTTCCACATCGTCTTCGACGACGTCGTCGTGGGTCAGCTTCCAGCTCCGGAAGCCGACCGCGAACAGGAACGCTGTCACCCCGAAGGTGATGACGATCGACGTGAGCGCCAGGGCTTGCGGCAGCGGGTCGGCAAAGTCGGTCGGATCGGCCGAGTCGATGATCGGTGGCAGACCCCGGCCGTTGCTCGAGGTGAGCAGCAGGATGTTGGACCCGTGCCCGATCAAACCGATGCCGACGATGATTCGCGACAACCGACGCTGCAGCAGCAGCCAGGTACCGGTCGCGAAGAGGAACGCCGCCGCAAACGCGAGGAGGACGCTCATGAGGACGCCGCCGCGTTCTCGTGGTCGTCATCCTGATTAACGGGCTCAGACGCGCCGTCGGACTCCACGGGCCGGTCGTCACCGAAGGCGGCGAAAAGCATCAGCATGAGACCGACCACGACCAGGAACACACCCGTGTCGAACGGAAGTGCGGACACAATTTTGACCTTGCCGAAGATGGGGAGCTCAAGCTCGATCTCGCCGTGTTCAAGCACAGCGCCACCGAGCAACACCGGCACGAGCGCCGTGGCAGACGACAGGAACAGGCCGAAGCCGAGAATGACATGGGACGGCGCACGGAAGGTCGTCCGCACCGCTTCGGCACCGCCGGACACATACCGCAGCGACACCGCCGCTCCAGCCATCAGACCGCCGACGAACCCGCCGCCGGGCAGGTTGTGCCCCGCGAACTCGAAGTACAAGGCGAGCACGAGAATCGACTGGTAAATGACCTTGATCGCCTGATCGAGGATGAAGACGCGGTCGGGCGCCCCACGAACGCTCATGTCGAGCCTCCCCAACGATCGGTGCCAACGAGCGACGAGGCGGGACTGTCGTCGTCGACAGCGCCGTCCGGGTCAGGCTCGACCGGATCGAGAATCTCTTCGAAGGTCGGTGCGCCGGTCTCATCCGGTCGCCGACCGCTGCGCGCAAGGCTGACGGCGCCGATTGCCGCAACGAGCAACACCGTGATCTCACCCATCGTGTCCCAGCCTCGGAAGTCGACCAGGATCACGTTCACGATGTTGTGGCCCTTGCCTTTGGTGAGCGCGTTCTCGACCATGGCCTCGGACTGCTGCGGTCCAGAGACGTCACCGCGCGCTCCGCTGGCGACCAGGGCGAAAACAAAGATGGCGACTCCGACGAACACGGAGACGCCAATCCGCATCGGTGCCGCAATGGCGGGCGCACGGTGCGTCCAGGTGGCGGGCAGGTAGCGCAGCACGAGCACGAACAGGACGGTGCTGAGCGTCTCGATCGCGAACTGCGTGAGTGCGAGGTCGGGTGCTCCCTGTGCGACGTAGAAACCGGCCATCGCATACCCGACCGCCCCGAGCATCAGCGCAGCGGCAATGCGTCGCCGCACGATCGATGCGCCCAGCGCAGCCGCCATGATCGCCGCGACGAGCACGACGTGTGCCGGCGTCTCGATCAGGTCGCCGAAACCGGTCCACTCACTTGCGAAGGCGATCAGCGGGACGCCAGTAGAAACCATCAGGATCACCGAGACGTAGATCGGCAGCGAGCCGTTCTGCAGCAGACCTGTGACCCTGCGTGCCGTGACCCCCACACCGCGCAGGAGGAAGTTGAAGACCTGCTCGCTGGTTGGGACGAACCGCACCGCCCGCGAAGCCGCGCGCTGCACCTTTTCCACCCGTCGACGAGCGAGGGTGAGCGCCGTACCCGCACCGATGACGAGCAGCGAAAGCGCGAACGCGGTCGTAAAACCGGCCCACAGGTGCAGATGCTTCGGATCCGCCTCGGGGTACAGGGCGATGGTGGCCGACTCGACGAGCCGATCGACGAGCACCGGCCACATGCCCGCAGCGAGTGTCAGCACGGTCAACACCAGCGCCGGGGCGACGAACGTGAACGCGGGTGCATGTGCAGCGTGGGAAATGTCCTCGGCATCGGGCTCGGCGAAGGCACCGAACAGGCCGAGCACAAAGCGCGCCGAGTAGGCGAAGGTGAGGATCGACGCAACGACGATGACGACGAGGACCACGGTCGACCCGACAAAGTCACCGTGATCGACGTACCCCTCGAGGGCCTTCTCTTTCGAAATGAACCCGAAGAGTGGTGGCAGCCCAGCCATGGAGGCCGCGCCGACCACGCCAGCGATCAGCACCGGGCGCCACCCCGCTCCAAAGCCGTGCAACTTGCGAATGTCACGGGTGCCAACTTCGTGATCGACGATGCCGACCACCATGAACAGCGTTGCCTTGAAGGCCGCGTGCGCCAGCAGCAGCACGACGCCGGCTTGCGCGATGTGGTCGTCGCCGGTGCCGAGCAGCAGCATCATGAAGCCGAGCTGACTGACCGTTCCGTACGCCAACAGCAGCTTGAGGTCGTGTTGACGCAGCGCGCGAAGACCGCCGATCAGCATCGTCACGGAGCCAACCGTGAGCAGGACGGCACGCCAACTGCCCGTCGCTGCGAACAACGGCGCGAAGCGGGCCACGAGGTAGACGCCCGCCTTCACCATTGTCGCCGAGTGGAGATACGCGCTCACGGGAGTCGGGGCGACCATGGCACCCGGTAGCCAACTGCTGAACGGCGCCTGGGCCGACTTCGTGAAGGCGCCGACCAGGACACAGATCAGTCCGACGTTGACGAGCGACCCGGTGGGCGGATCCGCATACAACTCCGACAACAGATAGGTCCCCGCCGACTGTCCAATGATGATCAACCCCGCGAGCAGCACCAGACCGCCCATTCCGGTGATGAGGATCGCCTGGAGTGCCGCTGCCCGAGCACGGGGGTTCGTGTCGTCGTTGCCGATGAGGAGGTAGGACGTGATCGACGTCAGCTCCCAGAAGATGAACAGTGCGATGAGCTGGTCCGACAGAACCACACCGAGCATTGCACCGGCGAAGAGCGTCAGCATCCCGGCCAACCGACCGACGTCGTCCTTGACGACCCCGTCGGGTCCGTGCGGCCGGAAGTAACCCAGTGCGTAGATGCAAATGAGCAGGCCGACACCGGACACAACCGTGACCATCAACAAGGAGAACGCATCGAGCCGCAGATCGATCGCAATGTCGAGGCCGCCAACCCAGGAGAACGTCTCGATGGTCGGCTCACCGTCGAGCACCGTGTCGGCCTGTGTGATGGCCCACAGGACCGTTGCGAGCGGCGCGAGACCTGCCAACGCAAACCCGCGACGACCCAGCAAAGGTCCTGCCGCGATGATGGCGACACCGAGGACGAGATGGAAGACGAGCAGGACGAACATGGGAAGCAAACCGACGTCGCCTGGACGCCAAAGTCCGACGATACGACGTCAGCACCAAATTTCTGTGTGTTACCCACCGGTAACTAGAGTCGCTCTCATGACTGAAATCAAGAAGGTCGGCGTCCTCGGTTCCGGGATCATGGGCTCAGGCCTGGCCGAAGTGGTGGCGCGTGCAGGACTGGAAGTCGTCGTGCGGTCGCGTACACAGGCCGGCGCTGACGCCGTGCTCGAGAAGGTCGGCTCGGGTCTCGCTCGGCACGTCGCCAAGGAACGCATGACCGAAGAGGAGCGCCAGGCCATCCTCGGCCGTATCTCGGTCACCGATCATCTGGGCCAACTCGCCGATTGCGACCTCGTCATCGAGAGTGTCGTCGAAGACCTCGAAGTGAAGCGTGCGCTGTTCAGCGAGCTCGAGCAGATTGTCAAGCCTGAAGGCATTCTCGCCACCAACACTTCGACGCTCCCCGTCGTCGAGCTGGCGATGATGACCCTGCGTCCCGACAAGGTCTGCGGCATCCACTTCTTCAACCCGGCGCCGGCGATGTCGCTCGTCGAGATCATCCGCCCCCTCACCGCGTCCGACGACACGATCGAGGCAGCAACGGCATTCGCCAGCGCCTGCGGCAAGGACCCCGTGCTTGTCGAAGACCGCGCCGGCTTCATCGTCAACGCGCTGCTCTTCCCGTACCTCAACAATGCAATCCGCATGTACGAGGCAGGCACAGCATCGATGGACTCAATCGACACCGCCATGATGGGCGGCTGCAACTTCCCGATGGGTCCGTTCGCGCTCCTCGACCTCGTTGGCCTCGACACATCGCTGTCGATTCTCGACGCGCTCTACGCCGAGTTTTGCGACTCCAACTACGCCGCCGTGCCACTCCTGCGCCGCAAGGTTGCCGCTGGTCATCTCGGCCGCAAGGCCAAGCAGGGCTTCCGCTCCTACTGAGTCACATCGGGGCCGGGGCCCGACGTGAATCGATTTCAGTTCTGCGTGAATCACGGGTCAACGTCGGTGGCGGGTTGACGAAAACCTGACATGAAGATTGGCTTCATGACCTTCGACGCACGGCGTTTGTTGCCACGCTGGTGACATGTCATACGTCGGCCCGTCTCCGCTGGAACCACCAGCGACGCAGTACGCGCTGCCCAACCCCGTCACGAGCGATCCGGGCAAGGAGCTCGTGGCGCTCGGCGCCGACCTCGAACCAGGCACGCTGCTCGCCGCGTATCGCACCGGGCTCTTCCCGATGCCGGTCGACCCGAACCGACGCCGCAGCAAGATTGCGTGGTACTCCCCCGACCCGCGGGGCGTCATCCCCCTCGACGGGCTCATCGTGTCGAAGTCGCTCCGCTCCAGTTGCCGTCGGTTCGATGTTCGGATGAACACCGACTTCCGCGGCGTGATGGAGCGGTGCGCCGACCCTGAGCGGCAGGGTCGGTGGATCACACCGGAGTTCGTCGATGCCTATGTCCGTCTGGCGGAACTCGGCTGGGCCCATTCCGTTGAGACGTATCTCGACGGTGAGCTCGTCGGTGGCCTCTACGGCGTGCGCATCAATGGCTTCTTCGCTGGCGAATCGATGTTCCACGACGCCCGCGACGCGTCGAAGGTCGCGCTCGTCCATCTCGTCGACCACCTCAACGCCACCGGGGCAGTCCTCCTCGACACGCAGTGGGCCACGGATCATCTCGCATCGCTCGGCGCCATCGAGGTGAGTCGCAACGACTACGTGCGCCTGCTGGCCCACGCCATCCAACCCAACTGACTCGAGTCCGCCCGAAAACGAACGGAGCGGAGCGACCGATGGTCGCTCCGCTCCTGTGTCCGTCGCCGGCCGGATCCGCCATCCGGCCGACGGGGTTTCCGCCAAAAGGGGAAACCTGTCAGCCACAAGCTCTCGTCAAGGGGGAGGAAACGATGAGCTCTGGCTGCGATGTTTGCGGAGGATTTTTGGCTCCTCCGGATCGTGTTCAGTCGGCAAGTTGCTGACACCATTTGTTTCGGCGCAACGGCCCGATACTTGAGCAGGAACTTGAGGATTCCCTGCCCAACCGACGACACTGGCGACATGACTGACGTGAGCAAGACGACGGCCGAGCGGGCAACACGCGACCGACCGTGGATGATGCGGACCTACTCCGGCCACTCCACTGCTGCGGCGTCGAACGAGCTCTACCGCACCAATCTGTCGAAGGGCCAGACCGGCCTGTCGATTGCGTTCGACCTGCCGACCCAGACCGGCTACGACCCCGACGACCAGATGTCGCGCGGCGAGGTCGGCAAGGTCGGTGTGCCGGTCGTACATCTCGGGCACATGCGCACGCTGCTCGACCAGATCCCGACCGGGCAGATGAACACATCGATGACCATCAACGCCACCGCGGCGTGGCTGCTCGCGTTGTACGTCGCGAATGCCGAAGAGCAGGGCGTGGCGTCGCACGAGCTGCGCGGCACGACACAGAACGACATCGTGAAGGAGTACTTGTCGCGCGGCACGTACATCTTTCCGCCCGCACCGTCGCGTCGACTGATCGTCGACATGGTCGCCTGGTGCGCGGAGCATGCACCCAAGTGGAACCCGATGAACGTGTGCTCGTACCACCTGCAGGAAGCCGGTGCGACGCCGACGCAAGAGATCGCATACTCGATGGCCACAGCGATCGATGTGCTCGACGCCGTGCGGGCCTCGGGCCAGGTCTCCGACGAACAGTTCAGCCAGGTGTTCGGTTCGATCTCCTTCTTCGTGAACGCCGGGATCCGGTTCGTCGAAGAGGTCTGCAAGCTCCGTGCGATGACCGATATGTGGGAGCAGATCGGCCGGGAGCGCTACGGCGTCACCGACGCCAAGGCGTTGCGCTTTCGCTACGGCGTGCAGGTCAACTCGCTCGGCCTCACGGAGGCCCAGCCCGAGAACAACGTGCAGCGCATCGTGCTCGAGATGCTCGCGGTCACCCTGTCGAAGCGCGCCCGCGCCCGATCAGTGCAGTTGCCTGCGTGGAACGAAGCACTCGGCCTCCCGACGCCGTGGGATCAGCAGTGGTCGCTGCGCATGCAGCAGGTGCTGGCCTTCGAGACAGATCTCCTCGAGTACGGCGACATCTTCGACGGCTCGACCGTGATCGAAGCAAAGACCGACGAGCTGCGTGCGTCTGCGCAAGCCGAACTCGACGACGTCCTCGAAATGGGCGGGGCGTTCGAGGCCATCGAAACGTTGAAATCGCGGCTCGTGTCGTCGATGGCGCTGCGCACTCGGCGCATCGAGTCGGGCGAACAGACCGTGGTCGGCGTCAACGACTTCCGCGAGACCACCGACTCACCGCTCGGCGGCGAAGGTGCGATCCTCAAGGTTGACCACGCGGTCGAAGCCGAGATAGTCGCCGACGTCGAGGCATGGCGCGCCGCCCGCGATCAAGCAGCGGTTGATGCAGCACTCGGCGACTTGCGCGCCGCGGCCGAGGGTGGAGACAACGTGATGCCCGCCTCGATCGCCCTGGCCAGGGCCGGTGGCACCACCGGCGAGTGGGGCGACCTCATGCGCGACGTGTACGGCGAGTTCCGAGCGCCCACCGGGGTAGCGGGCGCCACCGGTTCGGCTGCAGGTCTCGGCGACGTCGTCGAGTTCGTGAAGTCGATGGCGGGCGGCCCGCCGAAGTTTCTTGTTGCCAAGCCCGGCCTCGATGGGCACTCGAACGGGGCCGAACAGATCGCCGTCGCAGCCCGCGACTCGGGCATGGAAGTCGTCTACTCAGGCATCCGGCTCACTCCGGAACAGATCGCGGCGTCGGCTCGCGATGAGGATCCCGACGTGATCGGCCTGTCGATCCTGTCCGGCTCCCACCTCAATCTCGTGCCCGACGTGCTCGACCACCTCAAGGCCATGGGCGTCGACACGCCGGTCGTCGTCGGCGGCATCATCCCCGAAGACGATCGGCAGCGCTTGCGCGACATCGGAATTGCGGCCATCTACACGCCGAAGGACTACGAAATCGCCGCCATCATGCGCGACGTCGCGGACCTCGCTGTCGCCCACCGCGCCGGCTGACGGCTCGCTGATGGTTGGCCCTCGATACTTGTTCTCCGACGAGATCGTCGCACGCGTCCGTCGCGAGTTCGGCGACGATGCCGACCGCGTGATCGCCGAACTCGACCGGATGCCCGACACCCGCCAACGGGACCGGGACCGGCTCCCCCGAGCCGTGCTTGATCTCGCGTTGCGCGACGTCTCCGCAGTGGTGGGTCTGGTCGAACAGGCCCTCATCGACTGGCCCGACCTACTGACCTGGGTCGACGACGTCTGAGACCTGCGCCGGTGCGCAGCTCCGTGCCTCAGAGCCAGTAGCCGGTGATGTCGACAATGAAGTGGGTGGCGCCGAGCCCACCGCAGAACACCTTGACCTGACGAGAAGTGTCGACCTGCACGATGCCGGCATCGGCGACGTCGTTGCCTCTCTGCGCCCAGTTGATCGACGACGTCTCGGTCGAAGTCGCCGAACCGGGCGCCACGGCGAGAAATCCGATCGATTGCGTCTGGGTCGCCGTCAGGTTGTAGGCAACTGCCTTCGCACCGACCGGCACCACGTCAGAGGTCACGACCGCGCCGGTGGCCTCGAGCCGGCTGTCCTTCACCGAGACCACCCGGTTCTCGCCGGGCGCGAGCACGCCGGGTGAGGGGTCAGGCCGCCGCGAGTCGAACGCGCGGAACGGGGTGACCGGATGGAACGAACCAGCGGTCGAGGGGCCTGCGAGCTTCAGCCACGTGCCGGGTGTTCCTGCCACGGCGCAGTACCAGAGGTCACCGTTGGAATCGGTGTCGATCTCACCCGCGTCGTGCTCGTCGGTTCGCTCGGGCGGCGGCGCCTTCGGGTCGGCCCCACGAAGTCGTTCTTGGTCCGGAGGAACAGCGACGCCTTCCTGGCGATCAGCGCGGAGAAGGCGTACTTCTGTCCGATGCCGAGCACGCCGATGTTGCCAGCACCGGAGACGCCAGCTGCCAAGGGATCGGTCAGGTCGGTTGCGGTCGAGGTCCCGGTGACGCCGCTTCTGCCGGTGCCCGTCACGCCGAAGCCGGTTCCAATCGCCTTGCCGACGATTGCTGTGCCGTTCTGACTCTCGCCGTAGACACCGGTTCCGGTGGTCGCGTAGTTGTGGCCCGCCACGCCGTACCCGGTGGGCTCAGCCGTGAAGCCACAGGTACCCGTCGGCGCGCCGCTATGGCCTGAGCCGGCAAGTGCGGATGGGGGCGACGTCATTCCGGGCGGCAGGAAGAAGAAGCCACCCGCCGCTCGGAACATGAAGCCGGATCCAGTCGTCGTGCCGGTGTACGTCGCCGTCGTGAGCGCGGTTGCCGTGTTCGCGGTGTTGCCGATCAGAATCGGATCGCCGTTCGCAGCCGCTGCATGTTGCGGCGACTGGATGTGGGCGCACTGACCGCAGTGCCTGCCATCGGCGGAGGCAGGAAGACGGACAGAGGCCTTCGTAACAACTCTCCGACGAGCAAGGGACCTGCACGACGTGCATCCGGCCGACGCGCCACACACTCAAGGATCTGTCAAGAAATGGGGACTCCCTCACCGGCGGTGAGGTCACATCTACACTTCGAAGGT